>JAEEKN010000435.1 GCA_016282435.1 Lachnospiraceae bacterium
CTTCTCTGCCCTCTATCATTATATACTCAAAGTTAAAGATTTCGGCAAACGCCGATTTGTCATCGTCTATAAAACTGAAAAATAATACTAACTAATTATAACATAACTCTTGACATAGTCAATGAAATAATATATAGTCAAAACGAGCTGAACAATGAATTTTACCATTATCCAGCTCGCTAATTATCTTAGGAGATATAATTTACAGAAAATCTTTCACACACTCGCGTGGCTACATCAAAATCCTAGCTTGCTTTTTTCCTACAAATATGATATATATATATAATGTACCAAACATATACCCCTTGATTGGGCTGTGCGAGGTATCATGATGAGTGTACGCCATCCACCTGGGTGACGCGCACTCATCTCTTTAGTATTATGTTGATCTTATTATAATTCTACCATTTTCCAATTTCCATACAGTCAAAAACATATTAACTGAAAGAATTATGGATTAGCTTTATAAAAGCACTCCTTTCAAGATGCTTTCATAATATCGTTCATTTAATGTTCTTAACATAATAGATAATTAGAATTTTCTTAATAATTTACCATATTCATATAAAATCTTTACACTATTAGGTCCTTCAAGCTGAATGTCAGTAATATTGTTAAATCCTTTATAACTACTAAATCCTAAAAGATATATGGCCATTGCCATAGCCAGTTCCTGATCGTTCTTATTTATACTGTATGCAATGTTTTTAAGTTCATCTATAACAGTATCGCACGGAACACTCACTCCTTTAGTTGTATCAGTAACCACTTTATTGATTATCTTAGGTAGGACTGTACATATTTGTAAAAAAGCATCATCTTGACCAGTAACTATTGAATAAAACTGATCAATACTTACTCTTCTAATTTTCTTATGAGATACATTCTTTCCGTCAACTGTTGTTGCCCACTTTATATTTTGTGATTTTTTTGCTATAGCTTCAACCAGAAAACAAGCGCAGTCATCATCACTTAGCAACTGATTTTGCATCTTTATATAAGTTTTGCTTGCAGAAGCCGAATTCATAGTATTATGTTTATTTTTCATTTCAACATAGATAGTATGAACTACATCTCCTTCTGGAAGAATAATACCTGATTGTCTATTAAGTATTACATCCCAACCGCCTTCTTTTCCGTTATCAGGCACCCTACAATCCTTAAAATATTGAAAGATTCTCTGATGAAAATAACCTATATCATTGTTATTTGCTTTGTCTCTTTGCCTAAAAATCTCGTTATTAATTATTTCTTCCCATGATGTTTGATATACATTCTTGTCAAATATCATCTTTATGGGATCAATTAGATTCTTATTAAACTTTTCAATATCGAATGATTCAAGTTTTTCACCATATTTTTCTATTGTTGCACTTACATGCTTTGTTAAATCTTCTTCAGAAATAAAAGAAATATTCCATGCCATTATGATTTTCCTTTCTCTAATGCATCAAAAATACTCTTAGCTACATCATAGGCAAGATTTACTGGAACAGCATTCCCGACTTGTTTGTATTGCGACATAACATTACCACAAAATTCCCATTCATCCGGAAAGCTTTGACATCTTGCGTTTTCACGAACAGTAAATGGTCTTGTCTCTGTCGGATGACATCTCTCTGTTTGTTTTTGTGATGGAGAAGTGAGTACTGTAAGAGAAGGTTCATCCATACTTAATCTTCTCAGAATACCAGTTCTTCCACCTTCCATTTCCCAACATCCCTTCATATACTCTTTTGCCAGTTTAGGATCAATATCTCTCCAATAGCCTCCGGGAGGTACTAAATCAAATAATTTTCTTTTATTTTCACCATACGGAACACCTATACTCTCAGGTACATTTTGTAATATATCACCTAAAACCGGTTTATATGAATGGGGTTCTGGAAACTTAAAATTTATTTTTTTCGAAAGATCCTTACGTATACCGATAGTTATAAGACGCTCTCTTTTTTGAGCCACTCCATAATCCCAGGCATTAAGAACCTGCTTTTGAATATTATATCCGGCCTTTTCAAAAATATCCAGCATGGTAGCATAAGTTTTACCACCATTATGAGTCAAAAGACCTCTAACATTTTCAAACAAAAACATTTTAGGCTGAAGTTTTTCAAGAAATACTGCATAATGATAGAAAAGCGTACCTCTAGCATCTTCTAATCCCAAACGCTTTCCGGCATATGAAAAAGCTTGGCAAGGAGCTCCACCTGATAAAAGATCAAGCTCTCCTTTCTTTATTTCAAAATACTTTTCCAAATCTTGACACGAAATGTTGGCTATATCATCATGTATAACTTTCCAATTGGGTCTATTTTTTGAAAGTGTATCACATGCGTCTTTATCCCACTCTATTAAACCAATCGTATCAAATCCAGCCTTTTCAACTCCTAAAGCCAAGCCACCTGCTCCGGCAAAAAGTTCTATTGTCGTAAACATATCACAAAACCTCAAATCGCACACATTTATACATTTTATTATATTAGTATAACATATTTTATAATCATTTACAATTTTTTTTATATTTTTTTAGCTTGTTTTTTAGCTTGTAAGATTATTTAGGTGCAAACTAGAAAGTAAAGCAGCTTGCGGCGACGGCTCCGGGCGTGGCGGAATCTTAATATCGCACACTTATACTACGATAAGGCTCGTGATGGGTATGTGTCCCTGACGAATTTCATTTGTCCGGCGGACCCGCGTTTTTAGCCGAGTCAAAATCACCTCTTAGAGCAGCAAAACGCGAAGCCAATGCTGAGCGCTTTTATTTGCTGCTCTTAGAGGAAGTTTGACGAGGCGTTGCGGTCTCGAAATTCGTCAGGGATGCTACCCAGACAGAGCCGTCTCAAATCTATATGTGCGATATTAAGATTGGGAGTCGCCGCATAAAGAAAAGGGTTACCCGAAAGAAGGTAACCCTCTGTGTTTTATTCAACTATAACTTTGATTCCCATGCACTTCTTACCTGTGAGCTTTTCGCTCCTCTTATCAGGCTGCTGGTTTCCGATGTATATGGTATATGTACCGGGATTCAGCTTCCACTCACCATTTTCATCATACAGGCCGAACGCCTTTTCATCGAGACTGATCACTACTTCCTTCTCCTCACCTGCATCCAGACTAACCTTCTTTAAGCCCTTCAGCTGTCTTACAGGAGCATTCTTTGCATCTACCTCTGTATAGTCAACATACGTCTGAACTGTAGCTGCACCGGCCATCTTACCGGTATTCGAAACCTTTACGGTGATATCTATCGAATCCTGACCTGCCTTGAAGTAGATATGCTTCTCATCCAACTTGCCGTTTACCTTCTTATAAGCACCGGGACCTGCTACTATCTTTGTAACGGTCTCATCAAAATCAGTGTAGCTGAGACCGAATCCAAACGGATACAGAGGAGTCTCAGTCATATATCTGTAAGTTCTGCCCTTCATGTTGTAGTCCGTAAACTCAGGAAGCTTGTTCTTCTCACTGTAGAATGTAAGCGGCAGATGACCCTCGGGATTCTTCTTACCGAATATGATATTTGCTATAGCCTTTCCGCCCTGTGCACCCGGATACCATCCCTGAAGAATTGCCTTGAACTCTTTGTCAGCTTTGTCGAGTGCCAAAGCACTACCGGACAGAACTATGAGAACCGCAGGCTTTCCGGATGCAGCTATGGTGTCCAGTACTTCCTGCTGAAGACCGGGCAGAAGCAGATTCGGCTTGTCACCGCTGCCATATGCGTTTCCTGTATCGCCTTCCTCGCCTTCCAGAGACGCATCAAGACCTACACACGCTACTATCACATCACTTACATCACATACTGCTTTTACTTCGGCAAGTCTGTCAGACCTCTCTCCCAAAGGTTCTACCTTAGGTCTAAAAAGGTCACATCCGTTTGAAGCATAAACTCTGATACCGTCGCCCTCAACTTCACGTCTGATGCCTTCGAGAACTGTGATATACTCAGAAGAAGTACCTTCGTAGTTACCTACCAGAGCTTTACGGCTGTCTGCATTCGGTCCTATAACACCTATGGACTTTATCTTATTCTTCTTTAACGGAAGTGTCTTTCCAGCATTCTTTAACAGAACTATACTTTCCTCAGCTATACGAAGATTTATCTCTTTTGCCCTGTCCGAATCAACTGCTGTATAATCTATATCGGCATAAGGATTATCCTTATATGCATCATATGTAGACTTTACCTTACCCTTATCATCAATATCGAGGATTCCGAGCTTAAATCTGGTAGTCAGGACATTGGTCAGAGCCTCGTCAATCCTCTTCTCCGTAGTATATCCCTGTCCTACGGCCTGAAGCAGATACTCATAGAGATTACCGCAGTTGATATCACATCCGTTTGTCATGGCAAGACCTACTGACTCCGCAGGTGACGAAGTAAGACCGTGGCCCTCATTGATATCCCTGATAGCCCAGCAGTCAGATGTCACATGTCCTTCAAATCCCCACTCTTTTCTAAGTATATCCTGAAGAAGAGTCTTTGATGCACAACATGCTTCTCCGTTTGTTCTGTTGTAAGCTCCCATGACCGCTTCAACTTTAGCTTCCTGAACCAGAGCTTTAAATGCCGGAAGATATGTCTCGCGAAGATCCTGCTTTGAACACTCGGCATTAAAGCTGTGACGTATGCTTTCAGGTCCCGAATGAACTGCATAATGCTTTGCACATGCTGCAGCCTTCATATAGTTTTTATCATCTCCCTGGATACCTTTTACGAAGCTGACACCGAGACGTGAGGTGAGGTAAGGATCCTCTCCGTATGTCTCATGGCCTCTACCCCAACGGGGATCTCTGAAAATATTTATATTAGGAGCCCAGAATGTAAGTCCCTTGTATATACCGTTATCATTATATTTGCTCTGTACATTATACTTTGCACGACCTTCAGTAGAAATAACATCTGCTACAAGTCCCAAAAGTTCTTCATCAAACGCTGCAGCCATTCCTATAGCCTGGGGGAATACAGTGGCTTCTCCGGCACGTGCTACTCCGTGAAGTGCTTCATTCCAATAGTTGTAGGCACAAAGACCCAGTCTCGGTATAGCAGGTGCTGTGTGACGGAGCTGGTAAACCTTCTCTGTCAACGTCATTTTTGCTACCAGTTCCTTCGCCTTTTTACGGCATTCTTTCTCTCTCGATTTGTTCATTATAAACCCCTTTCCGTTTATTTATGGTAACAAAACGATACTCCGCATCGTTTTGTTACATTATACCATATAATATTACTTATTCAATATATTATTTGTCATTTATATGATTTTTATTGCTTAATTTCCTAAAAGCCTGATGTCCGTCAGTGCTACCTGATCACCGGTAAGAGCTACATATACCATATCGGGCGCATTGTTCAGTACAGTGGTATTTTCTATGTATATACCGAGGTTCTCAGTTACTGTAGTGATGGTATTGCCTTTTCTTACCAGTTCCACAGAACATTCCATACCTTCTTTGTTCCTGTCTTTCCAGCTTTCCCAGCCGGGGAATGTGTTATTCTTTTTCATCTTGAATTTATTCTGTATCCTGCTGTCACCGGATGAACATTCACCGATTATCTTTATCAATGCATATACACGTTAGCCTGTACCGTTTACCTTTTTATCTTCTGAATAAAATATCATGATAAAATCAC
>JAEEKN010000436.1 GCA_016282435.1 Lachnospiraceae bacterium
CCTTCTCTTGTATCATCGGATTTCCATAGTCTATTGTTTTTGTTTCTAATAGATATTCCAAGTTCACTTCTCTGCCCTCTATCATTATATACTCAAAGTTAAAGATTTCGGCAAACGCCGATTTGTCATCGTCTATAAAACTGAAAGTGAATCCCCTTCCTATGTATCATTACAGGTATTCTTTCGTCTTAATTTTCTAACTTAAGAGCTTCTATAAAGTATTCTTTTGCAGCCTTAACAGCCCTTTCATCAAAAGCCGGTACCATCCCCACTAACTCCATGCCACTAAAATAATCGTAGCTTCCACCAAGTGAGCAAACTTTTTTGTAAAGCGCAAGCCCCTCTTCCTTATTGCTGTTATAGATTGAAGCAAGATAAATGGATGCTAAATTGCCGAAACTGTAAGATATCCCATATCCGGGCATCGCGAAAATCAGCATATTATCCAGGATCCATATACCGTCTTTCGAGTACTTGGTGGTTTTCACATCATAGCCCTGATTGTACTCTTCCTTGATTTTTTCAATAGCAGCAACTCTTTCCTCGTAAGAAGCATCAACATGAGTATATAAATAGTTTTCAGCTTCCGCAAACAAACAGAATGTCACTATTTCAGTCAGGAATACAATAAGATGCCTCTCCCTGTAATAATCAGCTTTTTCTCCAAAGAACAGTTCAGCATAATTATGAAGCAAAAGTTCATTGAACTTTGACGGAATCTCCATTAAATCTTGTGGCATTTCGCCAAGATCCATAAGATCAAGATTATCCTCAGAGTAATAATGCTGCAGGCAATGTCCGAACTCATGCACGATATTGTTTATATCATCCGGAGTAGATTCCGTATTGGCAAAGATAAACGGCATCCTGCTCAAAGCATCATATATGGTAAATGCAAAGCCCGAAGACTTACCGGGTGATGGCGCAAGGTCAAGATACTCATTCTCGTTCATCTCTCTTAAATAATTGCCAAACTCCGGGGCCACATCATCAAACATCTTCTGAGCGCGGTTATATGCCTCTTTGTAATCATAGTCAATGTTTATTGTTTTATTCTCAGGCATTATTCCGGAATCCTGAATTGAATACTCCTTAAGTCCCAGTTCTTTCTTGAGCCTCTGTCTGACGGCCACAACTACAGGTAACAGTTCCTTTTTTACAAGCTCACAGAATTCGTTTATTTCTTTCTGACCATAGGTGAAACTTCCTTTTTTTGCGTTGATATAATCAAGGAAGTTCTCAAAGCCGTTCTTCTTTGCGTAAGTGTCTCTTAGCTTTATGAGCTCATCAAGGATCCCTGCTATCTCATCCTTTTTATCAACAAACGCCTTACATGATGCGTTTCTGGCCTCTATTCGGGTTTCCCTGTCTGTAGATTCTTCCAATACACTAAGCTTGCCGACTGAGATTTTTTCCCCTCTGAATTCATAATCAAGCATCGGCTTTATACGCTGGTACTCAACTATCAGCTCCTGTTCACGCATCATTTCCTCGATACCTGCTGACTTTAACTTGTTTTCAGCCTCGAGTTTTTTTATAGAAAAATCTCCATATTTTTCAATAAAGTCCTTTCTGAAAGGGCTGTTTAAGATAGCATTATTAAATTCAGACTTATCCAGTCCTTCATCTTTAGAGTTGACATACTGAAATTCCTCTGCCATCTTCTCATCAGATGCGTCATGATAATACCCTGTCCCCAAGATAAATACAGCATGAGCAAGTTTGCGCTTTATCTCATCAACTTCTTTGATTGCTGCAAAAAACTCCTCTTTTGTCGCTGCATTTTTGAGCCTTGCGGTTGCATCTGCAATTTCCGCAGCCACCTTCTCAAAATCCGGCCTTTCATAAACAAGCTCACTGTACTTCATAAAAATACCCCTTCCCCTTTGATTTGTCCTTAATATAGTTAAACGAATAGAAACTTGTACTTCCCCATAATTATTCAAGCAATGCCAAGACTTCGTTTAAATTATCTACTTCATAGTCTGCCTGTTCTTCGGGAGAACTAACCTCCCAGTATTTCCACATTCCCTGTTTGACACGAACTGTCTTCATTCCCATTTTCTTGGCAGGTATAATGTCATTATCTACTCTGTCTCCAATCATTACTGCATTTTCCGGTCTGCAATCTGCTCTGGACAAAGCAAGTTCAAATATCTTTCTATCAGGCTTTTCAATACCTTCCTCTGCAGAAGCAATAACAACATCAATAAACTTCAGTATTCCATGCTTTTCTAACCTCGCTACCGTCCCCGGCGACTGATTCGCAATAACTCCAATCTTATATTTCTTACTCAGTTTTTCCAAACATGTATAGGACTCAGGAAACAATTCTTCATCTTCACTTCGCCACCGAGGTTTTTCTATTCCACACTCATTTATCAGAACACGCTCTCCCTTTTTCTTTTCCCTATAAAGCTGAAGAATCTTCGCCTCTATTGTTTCAGAGGGCTCATTAACAGCCTCGGCAATTTCATGAAGCCTATGTGTAAATGGCTTTTCTTCACTTACCAAAGTCGAGCCAACATCAAAAAAGAGCCACTCAATATTCTTCATTGTATCTATCATAAGCTTTCTCCTCGGTAAGTTATCCTGAAATATAATACTAACTAAGGGGGTGCGGACGTTTTTTTAGACACCCACACCTATCCTCCTTCTGTATTCTAGAGGGCTGAGCCCTCCGAGTGTAGATTTAATACGACTGGTACGATACCAGATCATATACTTGTTTATAGCCTGGATGAGATCATCC
>JAEEKN010000437.1 GCA_016282435.1 Lachnospiraceae bacterium
ATAGAGGAACTTCTTGCGAAGATGAAGACAATGCCTGAGAAGCTTGAGTATGAGGCACCGATCTATGGACCGGTCAATCTGCTTACTTACGGTATAAATGGCAATGTGCTTACTCTTAATTTTGCGGGCACTTATTCAGAGACTGATAAGACCACGGAGATACTGGACAGGGCTGCCATGGTAAGAACCCTCACCCAGGTTCCCGGAATAGATTATGTTACATTTACTGTTGAGAGATCACCGCTTCTTGATGGAAACGGCAATATTATCGGCAATATGTCTGCTGACAGCTTTGTATATAATGCGGGTAATGAGATCAATACCTACGAAAAGGTGGAGCTTGTGCTCTATTTTGCAACGGATGAAGGACAAAAGCTTCTTCCGGTTTACAGAAGCGTTGTTTATAACAGTAATATCCTTATGCAGCGACTTGTGATTGAGCAGCTCTTAAAGGGACCCAATACGGACCTTGCGAGACCTACACTCAATCCTCAGACCAAGATCAATTCCGTTTCTGTAAGAGACGGTGTGTGCTATGTGGATTTTGACGCCGGATTCCTTACTCAGACAGGAACAGTCGATCCTAAGGTAGCGATATACTCTCTTGTTAACACTCTATGTGAAACAGCAGATGTTAACAAGGTTCAGATTTCCGTGAACGGACAGACCTCTGTCACATTCATGGAGAAAATTTCTCTTGATACAATTTTTGAGAGAAACCTTGATATAGTCAGCGAATGATTATATAATCTGTTTTCACGGTTATATATACTGGGAAAATAAATGAAACGACCGTTATGCGTAGTCCTTGGACTACTGGTGGCGGCTGTCTTTTTCCTCTTGCGTGTAATGCAGGTCATGGAAGACTCTGGGTTGCCTGATCAGGCGACCGTCACAATTACCGGAACCATTTGTGGTAAAGAAGAAAAAATAAGTTCGTTTTCAGGGATGAAACAGCTTGTTGTATATCTGAAAACGGTAAACGGCAGGAAGGTTATGCTCTATCTTGATGATGCGGAGTATAAGCTTCCTATGGGATGCACCTTAAAGGTTTTTGGTAAGGTGAAGAATTTTCCTGTAAGTACCAACCCGGGAGAGTTCGACAGCCGTAGTTACTACAGAATTTTGAAAATTGAATATAGTCTTACAGATATAAGTATTATCGGAATAGGCGGAAAAGAAGATGTCCTGAAGGAATTTCTGTACAGAGCGAGGGTTTACTTTGAGGGAATTCTGGATAAAACGCTGGCCCCGGAGGATGCGGGAGTTATGAAAGCAATCCTTCTGGGTGATAAAAATCAGCTCTCAGACGACATCAAAGACGCGTTTAAGAACAACGGCATTATTCATATAATAGCTGTTTCCGGAATGCATATCTCGATACTTGGGATGTCGCTTTATAAGCTTCTTCGCAAAGCGGGGATCAGGGTTTTTGTAGCGTCTGTTATTTCAGCGATTCTCATGTTCATGTACGGCGAGATGTGCGGTATGAGTACATCTGCATTCAGAGCAATTGTTATGTTTGCAGTAAGGCTCGGCGCGGATGTTATAGGAAGATCCTATGACATGCTATCTGCCATGGCGCTGTCCGGGATAATGCTGATAGTATCGTGTCCGCTCTATCTGATGCACAGCGGATTTCTGATGTCCTTTGGGGCGATAATCGCCATTGGGTATGTGCTTCCTGCAATGCCTGACGCGCTAAGGAAGGGGAAGCTTAAGATCATATCCACAAGCGTATCAATAATGCTTGTTACGTTACCTGTGAATATGTGCTTTTACTATACATATCCGGTGTATTCCATAGTGCTTAATCTGTTTGTTTTGCCGCTTATGTCAGTTCTTATGCTGATGGGAATATTGAGTATTGTATTAGGAGCTGTCTTTATTCCTGCGGGATATGCCGTGGGATGCGGGTGCAGGCTCATTATAAAATGGTTTCTTATATGCTGTAATGCCGGAAGTGCGATGCCGGGTAACACCTGGTATGCAGGACATGCCGCAATATGGCAGGTTATCATATATCTTTTGCTTCTTTTCGCGTTTGTGGTCATAAAATCCGTGACGCGCAAAAATGCTCCTTCGCCGGATCCTAATGAGAGACGAAGGGATGAACTGAGGGAGAAGAAGTATGACAGACTAAGATATACCATCCTGGCATTTGGACTGTTTGTCCTTTGTATCAGGATACGCCCGGAGCTCAGAATAACAGTTCTCGATGTTGGCCAGGGGGATGGAATAGTTGTAGAGACTAAAACAGCCAATTATCTGATAGATGGCGGCAGTACTTCAAAAAATGATCTGGCAAAATATCAGCTGATACCATTTTTGTCATACCGGGGAATCGGCAGACTGGATGCGGTTATCATGACCCACGAGGATGAGGATCATGTAAGCGGAATAATGGACCTGATAACACAGATGAATGAGTCAGGAAGCAGTATAAGAATAGATAATCTGATACTTCCAAAGGTTAATGATGGTTCAAAGGGGGATAAGTATAAGGAACTGGAGAGCCTTGCGAAAAAATCAGGGATTGGAGTTTCGTATATAGGAAGAGAAGACAAAATAAATAACAGGGATGTTGAAATAGATTGCATAGGTCCCGTAAAAAATATGATAACAGATGAACCGAATGCACATTCCACCGTGCTTTATATCAAAAAGGATGGATTTAAGGGGCTTTTTACGGGAGATGTGGATGGAATGGGACAGGATAACCTGAGAGATTACGTCAGAAAACACAGGGAGGAATTTTCTGACATAACTCTTTTAAAGGTTGCTCATCACGGCAGCAGATATACGACGGATGAAGAGTTTTTAAGCATTATCCGCCCAAAGGTTGCAATGATAAGCTGTGCGAAAAACAGTATTTATCACCATCCGCACAAAGAACTTCTTGAAAGACTTGATAAAATAGGCGCAAAAACCTATATAACCGCTGAAAATGGCGCAATTTCGACATCAGTTAAGGGAAAAAACGTAGAAATAAAAACTTACCTTGATTAAGCATGCCAGGCACCATAAATATGTTTTGAACATGAAACGGGAAAAATGTCAAGTACGAGTTATGAACGATATTGTGCATGTTTTGTAAACACAAACGAAAATTATTCCTTTATAATTGGTTCAGGAGTTAAGGAATAGAGACGAGGTGAGTAATGAGAAAATTTGTCGCAGGCACCATGTTAGTTTTTATGGTGCTGCTGGGAGCATTTACTTCCTTTGGGATTGTTCATGCTTCATCAGCTAAAGATTCAGCTGTTGTATATGAGACAACAGAAGATTCTGAAAATGCAG
>JAEEKN010000438.1 GCA_016282435.1 Lachnospiraceae bacterium
GCATAGAAATTGTCCTTAGATTCAGCTATTCCTTTTATCTCGTCTACCCATGTATCAAGCTGGTCAGCTATAGAATCATCGACCTCTTTCCTCGCAGCATAGGAATAGTAGTACGGATTAACCTTAAAAGTCAGCAAATAATTCTTGCCATGCACACCGTATGAATAATCCCCGTCCAGCCAGTAATACCTGGGATTTGCATACCCGAACCGATATACGGTATTTGTAAATTCTTCTTCAGAAAGAGAGGCATTCTCCGACGGTGTATATGATATAATTATCTTTGATGTCTCTTCATTTAAGTCCGTCGTATAGCTGCTGGATGCTATGAACTCCTCCAGTTTTTCTCCTATACAGTTAAAAACTTCTTTTTGAGTATCATTGAGCGTTTCGTATGCATAGGCATTCGCCCCTGCCTTTTCTGTAGAGTAGAGACTTCCATCGGTGTATACCAGCGGGAATTCCGACTCCGTCAGCTCCGCCAGTTCCTCTTCATCAAGAACAGTCCCTTCCGGAAGGATCATGGGATCGGAATTGTCAGTTGATCCCACAATACTTGATTCATCAATGCCTGATTCAACAATATCTGATTTGTCATTCCCCGAAGACCTTTGATTTTCTATTCCCTCCAAAGCATCGTCCGCCCATACCGGAATCCCCGATACGGGCATATTGATACACAAACATACCAATACCACGCCTATAAAAATTTTCAATCTATTTATACTCATGGAGCACCTCCATTCGATATATTTTACCATTATCCTATAAGTCAATGTCACCTCGAAAACGCCTTCAGCGTTTCCTCGGTAACAAAACGATGCTTCGCATCTCGTTTCAGTCGGTGCTTAACCCCCGACTGAAACTAAGATCCCCCCACCTTCGCTACGCAAAGAGGTGAGGGATATCTTCTCTTTTGTTATATCGGTATTTTCATGCAAAAAATTAACCCCGCAGAAGGCTTTTGTCAAGCTTTCTACAGGGTAGTATACTTTGGGTATCCATAATATTTTTGTTTCCATACTTTCTTTTATAACTTCTGCTTTCTGTTATAACTTGTTATATCTTGTTATAACTTTTGTCAATAATTATTTTGACCACAATCAGAGGCACAATCAGAGGGACGGTTCTGTGATTGATTTTCCAAGTTCTAGAAACCTTATTTTTACAGCATTTTCAGCAAGCCTATTTTCAATCAGAGAACCGTCCCTCTGATTGATGTGATTGATTCGCCAATATTTAACCACACGGTGGGCATTTGTCAGGTTTTACGCGGAGCTGTGATGCTTTTCTAAAATATTAGAGGGATAACGAACGCTATCCCTCTGATTATTAAACTTTCCACTTAATGGTAGGAACTCTCTGAGTGTTTATATACAGCCGGATTCTATTATAAATCCAGTACTTTTTCAAACAGAAAAGCCCAATATTCAGGATTATTCATTAACTCGTCCATCAAAAATCATCCCAGAAAATGACCATTATTTCATTAGTTTGATTTCATGAGAACAGTTATCGTAATATCTCCTATACTTCCATCCCCATTTTCACCGGTAGTAAAAGAATATTTATCATTAGTGCCTTGATCAGGTGTTAATGAATGTCCGTTCGGTTCTTCGGGAATAGCAGTATTTTGATATATTATTTTATCTAACACATATCCACTTTCTGCTTCTATGTTTATATATATTCTAGCATTAAACAACCATTTAGCTGTTTCACCTTCTTTTAATACCTCACTTTCTGTTCTCTCTCCATTTTCATCTGACATGTATTTACTATATGAAAGTGTTACTGTAGCATGGTTTACCGGAGCAAGATATACCTTTTGCCTTGGATAAGAATCATCATACGAACTCTGCTTAAAAGGTATCTTTATTATATTATCCAAAGTTTCTGTCCTAAATGTATAAGTATGTGTTCCTAGAGCTCCCTCTTCTACCTCCACGCCTTCAGGCATAGTATCTCCTATTTCAATCATGCAATCTTCTTTAGTTGCCGATGGATCTTCAATATTTTCAAGAGACACATGTTCACCGACATAGTATATGGTATCATCACCTGATATACTGCTCTTTCCGTTGGTGATAGTTACCAGTGTCTTGGTCTCTTTGCTGCCTGCTGTGGAGCTGCCCGATACAGAATCTGTGATCTCAGCCACGATTTTTACATTAGCCAGTTCGCGTATTGCGATATACTCTACTATTTCGCCGCTTGTACTTTCAGGAGATTCTATCTTATATTTATCCTTATTCTCCCCTTCTTCAAGTGTTACTTCCCCACTCTCGGCATTCGCTAATTCATATATGGTATTAGTACTATTCGCATTAAACAGCTTAGCATTTTCTACCTTAGGAAGTGTCACATACTTTGTATCTCCGGGTGCAAGCCATACTGCTATATGTTCCACAGCATCAGTTAATCCCCAAGCGTAGGATTTTTCTCCTTCACCTGTCCCTGCTGTTTCCTGATATTTCACGAACTTTATCCTGTACTTATATGCTCTGGCACCATTATCTACAGTGCTGTAAAGTGAATATGTCTTTCCCTGTTTTGCCATGTAGAGCTTTATATACTCAGAAGCTCTGATGGAGCTCGCCTTTACACCCACACGGCGAACCAGAATGTATGTCTTGGCTATTCCATTTTCAGCCTGTCCACTTTCCATCTTTATTTCTGCAGATACAGATGTGCCATCTTTCAGCTTGTATTTACCCTTTAACTTTTCAGTAAACTTTGTCTTTGCAGGATCCAGCTTCTTCCAGCTGAGAGTCGACATATCAATTGCCTTATTCCCGGTAGCATCCAGATCTTTCTGGTTTACTACGGCATATTCAAAACTGCTTCCATCTTCGTCAGCGTCTACTATAGTACCGCCTGAGATAGAAGTTATCACCCTAAAGCTTTCTGCATATCCATCAGTCGCTGCTCCGGAAATGGATTCTCCGCTGATAGAGCCGGGATTAGGAAGTATAGTACCGATTTTCAACGGATTCTTCTTCATATCCGTGGTCGTAGTAACCAGGAACACGCCCTTTACGTTTTCCTGTGTGTAAACGAGAGGCATACCGGCCTGAACTTTCAGATCAATAAATTGAATAGCTGATGCAGGCTTTTTATCTGTAGCCGATTTCCTGATAGCAATATAATAATACCCATCCTCAGGTTCTCCTGCTTCACTAAGTAACGTATCAATACTCAATGACTTAAACTTGTAATCAGTATATGAAAACTTCTTTACGGAGTCCTCACCGGCCTGTACCGTTACTTCTTTACCTGCATTTTTATCCTTTTTATCCAAAGGAATATAATGAGTTGTAGGAACTATGCTTGCTTCAGCTTCTTTTATCTGAACGCCACTGAGGTTCGGAAGTATTGTAAACCAGCAGATATCCCCATAACTCCCGTCTTTTTCTTTTGTAGTGTATCCAAAATCAAAACCATTCTTGATCGAAATGGTATCTTTTTTAACATCGATTTTAGCATTAGGAGC
>JAEEKN010000439.1 GCA_016282435.1 Lachnospiraceae bacterium
ACCGTATGTGAACTCGGGAATCTTCCGAAATACAGATTCGCGTAATCGGCAGAAATGCTCTCATGTATCACTTCAGGATAAACCGACCCTCCGTAATATGGCTGGTACTTGTTTTCCGCAATCCATGACGGTCCATTTGCCACATGATGAACGGCACGTGAAAGAGGATTTTTCTCAATCAAAATAAACAGATACTCTGTAGGTATGGTGTAGCTCACATACTCGGAACTGTTGATAAAGGTTATCAACTCCTCGTGATATCCGTGATCCAGTACAGGGTACAATTCGTCAGTGGATGAGATAATGGTATAGTTCATATTACTACCCATATCTTTAATAATTGAATTTGTAACATTAACTGCGCTGTTATATCTTGTAAGCTCGATCATAAGATATCCGTGAAATGTCCCCGTAAGTTTTGCGCCGATATAGACTCCTGCGACAAGGATCCCTGCCAAAACCATTCCTACCGGTTTCTTAAACTTTTCAAATAAAAATCTTCCTATGATATCTACCGGCACTGCTAACATGGCAAGGTTCATTATCTGTGCAATGGCGCAGACTCGATACTGTTCAAGTACCTCCGGTAATCCCATAGCTCCCAAAGCATATGTTGAAGTAAACAGAAATGCACCAAATACTATAACTATATATCCGTCAAATCTGTGACCTTCTATTTTATATTCCTTGTTTATTTTTTTCCTGATAAAAACATAAACCCTGATTACAAACCATAAACCAAGAATGATAAATGACAACTTTATAAATAAATTCGCTCTATCCTCGCCAAACTGCCGGAGATATGCTGAATAATAGATAATATCCAGTTTCCCTTTTATATTACTTAGTATGCTCGGAGCATCGGTGTCAGCTGCAGTCAAAAGGAGAGATGATAACTGCCTAACATAGGTTGCTGAAGCGGTCTTCCCTTCAATCAGTGGATAGTCCAAACCGGTATTTTCTGAAATGGTGTTATATTTTTCATATCTTTCCTGCTTTTCTTTATCGGATTGAGTAGAGAAATCATCTTCCTTTTTGTCCGGTTCTATATTTATTTTGCTGCGGTCTATATTAAACAGACTGTCAAACTGCTCCTGTGACAGAATCAGGGACAACGCCCATCTTATCGACCCCTCAAATTCTTTTCCTTCCAATGCTGCTCCTATCATAGGTACCGCAGAGATGAGCACACCCGCAAAACATGCAACTATAAACGGAAGGAATTTTTTTGAGAAAAATCTTCTAATCAGAATAAGCGCAGCTCCCAGACACAGCATAAATGCCATGATAACAGAATAGAAATGCGCCGCTATGGAGGCTGCCAGTGAAAAAGTAAACAGAAACAGATCATCATCCCTTAGGAACTTGGGATGCCATTTTTTCTTTTCCAGCTTTATTCCGTTTTTAAAATATCTGATAACATACGTTACACAGCTAAACATAGCCGAGTATCCATATTCCTGGGGCATAGTCCACTGCCATCTTGAAAAACTGGAAATAGCAAGGTCACACTTCTGGTCTATGACAAGAACCAAAGCCATAGCTATCATAGGAGAATACTTCCAATGGAACAATTCCCTAAACATTAGATAAAGTGATACCAGAATAACAGAAGTAAAAATAGGACCTGTAAAAAGTAATGCGTTATACGTACTCATGCCAAAGCATGCATGTTCTGTAAGAATCAGACAATGCATGGACTCAGGATAAATACCGCCCGAAAAGATATTCCCGTGTATAAGATTATAAATCCAGGAATTATGAGTGTAAAGATCTCCGAATCCATAAGAATGTTCTTCAAACGCATTCACAGAGAAATATATCACTCCAAAAACCACAAGAATAAAAAGCATGGAATATTCAAACCAATGCCCCTTCATATATTCTTTGAATCTTTTGAATACATTGCTTATAGTTCTTTTGATGAATTTCCCCAAATCCAGAAACAGCGTTTTGGGACCATAGGTTCCTGATACCAGATACTTCCCCTTTAGAAGCGTCTGTTTATTGATCTTAACATCTTTAAGTAAGAAAAATAAAAAAGATCCATAGAAAAGTATGAACACTACCACAACATTCAGGCACTTTATCAAACCAAGACCAAGCACTGCTGTATTGACCACTATTGGTTGAACAACAGCGCAGAAAACAAATTTATATTGCCTGCTTTTTTTCTTTTTCAGATGTTTCTTAAATACTACCGAGGGCCATAGGAACATTATAAAGAAATAGGCGATAAACACCCTGGCATATTCCAAAACCCAATATAAATCTTCCACTTTAAACCTCCGGGAGATTTCTCCCCTTTTCTATTTCTTTATTTCACCGATATAGATTTTTCCGTCTTCTTCCCTTGTTCTGTTAGCAAACAAAACCTTTCTGTTCCCTATAATCTGTCTCGCATATAGAAATAATTTTCCGACTTTAGGTTCTATCTTTGTAATAAAACCATGTCTTTCCCCGGGATAACAGATATTCAGCTTTTCCTGAAATACCGTCTCACATGTTACTCCATCAGATTCCGATACCAGGATCATCTCTGTGTCCAGATATACAGGTGCAAATCCACAGTTTTCCACCTGAATTTCTACATAAGCTCCTTCCTTTTCCCTGTAAACTGTAGCATCCTTTATCACTAATCGGTATCCCAGATGACTACCTATATATTCATAATAAGAAACAGAATTCCATAACCCTTTTTCTTCTATCTTCTCTCTCTTAAACCACTCAATCAGCTTGTTATCATGATGCTTATTTAAATATGTGGCATGTGTTTTTGCCAGTTCCTTTATATAATCATCAAGGCTGCGATTAGCAGCAAAGCCCTCACCAAACAGAGCTTCACCACCAAAAGGGACTTTTCGTGAAACCTGAGATATAAACGAAAGTTCCTTCTCTCTGTTCCATGCTACGTTCCAAGCCAGATTATCTTTTTTAGTGCTATCAAACGTACCGAGATCCGTATCCGACCCAAACATCCCGTCATTGAAAAGTCCAAGATTCCTTGGGATTATCTCCTCTCCTTCTCCGGGTTCACATTTAAGAAGCCTCCACTGAACAGGCTTTCTTACGGCACGGTAAATCGTTCCTGATGTTTTTTCTTCAAACACATCGTTTAGTTCGGCAAGTCTTTCGGAACCGGCATATTTTGTAGAATGCATTTCTCCCCAACTGCCAACCAAAAGTCCCTGGTAAACAAATATCTTCTCATGATGATCGGCTATAAACTCCGCTATCTGCCCTGCATGCTCACGAACCTGCAAAAAAGTTATCGGTTCTCGCTCAAGACCCTTTCCCACAGAATCGTAACTTACACGCAAAATAATTTCCTGACCTTTATCATAGTAATGATCAAGCATCTTCTCCATTCTGGAGAATTCCTCTTGCCCCAGTGCCCTGTTGCGACAGGCGCCTATATCTATCAGAACCAGGACCAGATTCTCTTCATCCTGCTTCTGATTACTATTATAAAAGGCAGGTTCCTCATCTATATTAAAGTTTTTTAGAACAAACCATCCTCTTGCCGGATTATTAAGTGTTACTATACTCTCTTCAATCTCAGCCGGTTTGAAATTTCTAAGCTTCTTTAGGGTTTTCAGAATTCCTATCATGTACCGCACCTTGTATATCGGTATGGAAAAGCCTGATTCTTACCCAGACCGATATTATAGAATACATCATTCTGATCATATATATTATTGGCTTTAGACCCGAATGCATGCTGACGCCTTCGGTTCTTATATGCATGATAGCGGGCACTTCCACTATCTTGAATCCCAAAAGATGCATCTGAAGTATCATATTGGCATCGGGATATCTGTCATCAAAATGGTTGTATTTTGAGTAAAAGTAAAATGCTCCGTGGCTCAATCCCTGGAGTCCGGTAGTGGGATCCGTTACTTTCAGATGTCCCAACATCCTTATCAGACCCTTAAAAAGTTTTATGGCGAATTTCTTGGCAAACCCCACCTTATACTCCGGTGCTCCCTCTACAAACCTCGATCCAAGCACTATATCCGGTGTTTTTCCATCCTCACCTTTTGTAGTCAGAGTCTTATAAAGGACTTCAACATTTTTCACATCATGCTGTCCGTCGGCATCCATCTGAATCACATATTTATATCCTTTACGTGCAGCGTACTTATATCCAAGCTGAAGGCCGCTTCCGTATCCTAGGTTGAATATATGTGTTACAACCGTATATCCCCTGCCTCGTACAAGCTTTCCGGTATCGTCACTTGATGCATCGTTCATGACCAGTATATCCGCCCATTTTGTGATACCTGCTTCTTCGAGCTTGTCCAGAAGTCCTCCGATGGTTTTTTCTTCATTGTATGCGGGAATTATTATCAGTACTTCCTGTCTTTCCTTTTTCACAGTGCCTCACCGCCTCATACTTCCAGTAATTTTTTTATTTCCTCGCCCTGTCCGTCATTCTTCTTTAGGGCATTATGAGAGATATACTCCCTCTTTTCTTTATCATGTATCAGTTCTCGTATAGATTTCGCTATATTTGAAGACTTAAACTCACATATGATACCGTCTTCATCAGGGACTACCTGTTCCCTGTTACCGCTACAGTCCGATACTATGATGGGTTTTCCCAGTATCTGTGCTTCCTGCACGGCTATGCTCTTCCCCTCAAAGCGACTGCAGTGTACGTAGAGGTCTGCTTCTCTCATAAAGGGATACGGGTTATCCGTAGCTCCCATGAGCAGGAAGTCATTCTCCAGACCCAGTTCTTTTATGAGTGCTTCGAGCTTATTTCTCTGGTCACCCTCGCCGAGCACATACCATCTGATATTCTCGCCATGCTTCTTTAACTTCAGGCATGCTTTTATCGATACTTCGAATGCCTTCTGCTTCATGAGTCTTCCGACGGTGAGTATCCTTGTTCCCGTAAAGTCATCGGTAAATCCCGTGCCGTTCACGGACTTTTCCTTTATCATTTCGGTATTGAGCATGTTATGGAATACATCTGTCTTTCCTTCGAGCTCCGGATATACCTTCTTAAATACATCCGCCACTTCACCGGATACCCCAAATATCTTGTCAAACTGCAGGTAACAGTCTCTGTCAAGTTCTCTGGTATATCCTGCCTTTTCGTAGTCCACGTGTATAAATGCCACCTTTTTGTCGGCATTTACATGGTCAGCCACATAATATGCGGCAGCTCCCTCTATATAGGACACCGCTATATCGAACCTTTTCGTGGTCCTAGCCGCTCCGTCGGAGATAGCTCTCCAGAGAAGCTTATCCGGAAGGATCTGTTTCTTCCTCAGCATCCCGATACCGTTTGCACACATATACGGGAACAGTTTTATGCCGTTGGCGTCTTTTACAAATGCTTTTACCACCTTTTTCCCGATATGCTTCCTGCCCTCCGCGTCGTGAACGGAATGCATGTCTATCTGTTTATTTACCAGCTTTACACCTTCGGGTATCTGCGAGAGCATTTCGCCCTGTCCCAAAAGAACATAGAGATATACCGAATACTCTGTTTTATCTATTCTTCTGAGTAACTCCACGAGTGCGGTCTCAGCACCTGCGCGCCCCATGGTATTTATCACAAACAGTATCTTTTTCTTCATTATTTCTTCTCTTCAAGTTCTTTCTCTTTTTCAGCCAGCTCCCTTTTCAGTTCCACTATCTCCTGATTGAGTAGCGAGATATTCATTGCCATCTCTGTCTGCTTTCTCATAGTCTCCGAAATATGGCAGCTGGCGAGAAACAGACCATACATAAGGCACAGTCCTACTATGCACAAAAGCACCATCCCGGCAGGACTCATATATGTTATCCATCCGTTAGGACGAAGCACTATACCCGCTATGATGAACACAATAGCCACAAATCCCCATGTAACGGATATGGGTTCCGACAGTTTCCTCTTTGCCAGCAGTGTTACATCCACTACCATAACGAGAACTCCTGCGACTATAAAAAGTACCTGAAGAAAAAGACCATAATCCATATTTTTACTGCTCACTTTCTTGTTTTACTTCAGTATTATATAATGATTTTCTGTTAAACACTATATTTGACGGCTGTTTCTTCCCCGGTCCCCTGTCTAAGAGGTTTCCGTTACAAAAGATGTGCACATCGAGGTTCTTCTCGATGCTTCTAAGCCTAAAATAAGCTACTGTGAATCCAACAAAGGATCCGAATACCAGTCCAACACCGAACCATATAGTAGTAAGATGACTGGATACTATGCTTCCGAGGAGTGTGGCCGCACAGAACGCAAACGCTGCTGCCATCGCTCCGTTCAGGTCACTAAAGTAGTACAGGAATATGAGTTCTCCGTACATCAGGAACAGTATGAAGTATCCTGCTGCAAGGCAAGGATATATCTGCAGTATGACTCCTCCGAATCCAAACATCGGCATAAAGATGATAAATACCAGATACAACACAACAGTAACTATGAACTGAAGTCGTACCAGATTCATGATCTCCGTTTTCATCTGTTCAAACATTCTGTTCTTGGCGTTCAGTATATCCATCCCACGTCCGCCGATAACAGCCTCGGAGTACTTTTTATACCTCTCGTGGAAGTTCATCTCCATACGTGAGATGAAGATAACACTCGCCGAAATATTCGTAAACATCGCAAGACACGTAGCCATATCGTAAGTAGGCATACATACAAAAGTATCCGCTACTACCATCCTCATGTCGGTGGTCCAGAACACAAAGTTGTGAACGTAGAGACCGAGCACATAGAAGAAGTTGGTAAGAACGAGTTGCCAATACTTCTTAAAATAATGCCACACAGCCTTGTAATTTCCACTGTTATCTCTAAAGTAGCTTCTGATAAGCGCCATCTCTAAAGTGGCTATAAGGGCAAATCCAACGTCCAGTCCGAGCAGCATAGCCAGTGTGGTGCTCACGCCGAATACCTTGTTCAGGACGAATGACAAAACAACAGTAAGTGACATACCGAACAGGAAGTACAGTGATATCTTGCCGTAGTCCTTACATATCGACAGGTACAGCATCGAATAAAATACCAGAACCAGTGCCATGAATCCGCAGAATCCGGTAAATACATATCCCACCTGAACTTTTCCTACCAGTAGCTCCCAGATACAGAAAGGAATACCGAACAGAGCACTGAACACCACGTTTACTCCGAGCCCCAGATAGTAGCAGGGAAGGATATCTTCATATCTTTCTTCATAGATTACATCCGATAGATACCTCGACAGTACAGCATTGAACGGTGATGCAGTGAGCAGACCGAATATAAATATGTAGAGGACTGTACATGCATAGAGTTCTCGTGAGAAATAATCCAGTTTATTAAATCCCAGAAGAAGCTGCATAACGATAATCGCAGCTATAACAAGGATCATGGGGGCTATGGTGATGATTGTACTGTATCCAAAGCCTACAAGGTTTGTAGTAATCGTGTTTTTACTATAGATTTTATTTAACTTTACGCCTATACCGGCCATGATCACTCCTCCTTGTTCTTTTTCTTCGCCTTATCAGGGAAATTGAACTTGTATATCCTCTCGTAAATGTCTTTATATGTTTCCTGCATCTGAGCGATCTGGTACTTTGCCTTACATCTCTCGTATCCTACTTCGCCCATGGCTTCACGCTTCTCGGGATTCCGGGCGAGATCTATCATAGCATCCGCCAGTTCCTCGGTATTCATGATGTGGGTGAGGATTCCGGCATCCCCCAGTTTGTCATCGCCTTCACCGTATATAAGTCCTGCACAGTTTCCTACGTCCGTTGCTATAATGGGCTTTTTAGCCGCAAAACCTTCTAGAATGGTCAGTGGCTGGCCTTCACTGATACTGGTCAGAAGCGTCATATCCATTCTTCCCATGTATTCGGTAACGTTAATTCTTCCGGTAAATACCACGTCAGCCAGATTCATGATTTCTACAAGTTCAAAGCATTCCTTTGCATATTCCTCATCCTCATCCGTAGGTCCCATGATCCATAGCTTCAGCTTCGGTACTATCTGCTTCGCAAACGCAAACGCTCTGATCATGGTCTTTACATCCTTGATAGGCGTAACACGAAGTATGGCTCCTATGTTTATGAAGTTTTTATCTTCCTCTGTTTTACCGGGGATATTTGCGAACCTCTTCATATCTATACCGTTCGCTGTTATCATTATCTTGCTCTCATTACATCCGAGTTCTATCTGCAGTTCCCTCGCATGTCCGTAAAGTGACGTAACCAGGTCCGACTTGTTGTATGCGAGCACCGCCATCTTTTTAAACTGGTCTATCCAGATATTTTTATATATACCCGCTACCCATGTAGCCTTTATCAGCTCTTCTTCTCTCTCTCTGGCATATATACCGTGTTCTGATACTATGAGTCCGCAGTTAAACCTGGACTTTGCCATAGCTCCCAGAACTCCGGCATATCCTGTGGCCACGCAGTGGTATATGTCTGCCTTCGGTATGGGCGTTTTCAGTATCAGGAACAGAGGCATATATATCGACCTCATAGTCCACAGAAAGTCTGCAAAGTTTATCTGTGTATAACTGGTCTCGTAGAATTCCTGAACTATATGCAGGAAATCAGCTCCCATCAGAAGATCGTCTACTGAAAAATCCTTTTCAAACAACTTAAACACGTTATCCCAGTCGGGATTATTGTTCATGATAATGCTTCGAAGAGCCTTGTAATACTTATCTCCAAAACGTGTTCTCTGTCCTGTCTTGGGCTTCTTTCCCCAGTCGTAATCCCCGAGATACGCTTCGTATACGGCTACCACATTCTCGGGAAGCTCGTATGCAAACTTCGCACTCTGGGATCTGTCGGCTATGATGGATAGAATCACAAATTCATGCTCTGGGAAAGCCTTTATCATACTGTGAACCCAGCCTGAAACGCCACCTACCACATAAGGATAGCAGCCCTCGGCCACAAAACAAATTCTCATCTCAATCCTTCTCCATACTCTCTGTTAAAACGGACCATCGTAATGAATTACTTCTTCAGATTCCTTCGTGGTTATGACCGTATCACCGGGCTTTGCCTTTATAAGATACGAGTCTTTCTCGATACGGGTATATTCTGCATTGTCCGAAATTTTAACAATTTCTCTGTCATGCAGTCTCACGATAAAGAAGTTTTCGTCCGCTCCCGACGAATGAAGTACGATGGTATTATCATCCCTCTTCTCATCGCTGTACTTAGCACTCAGCATCTTCCTGATCCTGGCATCACTCTCCGATATAGTGGTCGCATCAAATATCAGTCTGTCCGACCAGTATGATGTTACATAACTAAATACATGGTCAAAGAAGTTCTGCCATTCATCTTCAGCCGTCTCGGGCCAGAGGGCCTGTGTCATGTTTACCAGGACATTTGTATATCCAAGAGATGTGAGCAGGCTCTTGAAAAGTAATGCATTCTTAAAACTGTACTCATCGGCTTTATTTGTCGCATACTGAAGTGTTACATTTTCCGAGCAGAAGGAAATCGCGGGATGATTCTTTCTCGAAGCACTTACAACAGTTCTCACATCCGGTTCCAGTTCCTCCAGTATGGGCTTTAATTCATCCTTCCATTCCTGTATGTACAGGGACCTAAATCTGTAGTTCAGTCCCTCTTTCTCGTAGTACTCTCTACTGTATTTTGCCTTATCCGCGAGACTGATACTTCCCACATAGTCAAGGGAACGACCGGCCTCAGCATTAAGCTCCTTCATCTGCTGAAGATAGAATCTCGTCTCATCTCCGCTGATATCCGTTTCCCTGTCATAATCATATCTTTCGGACATAAAACATGTCATACTGAACTCGCTTCTGGTAGCCATGGATATTATTCCGGGCCATGCGATATCTCTCTGGAACGCCTCCGCATTACGGCTGTATATCGACATCAGTTTTTCGGAATTCTCGCTGGAAAGACACGGGAAATCTGAAAATACGATACAGTTTGCGTTTACTATAGGATAGATATAATATTCTTTCGTATCATACATCATGGAGTGAAGGAATCCTATTCCCATCATGCCCTGCAGGTAATCACCGTTTACGGCATATACAAATGTGCCGTTATAGTAGCTTCTCCATATCATCTTCGGGAAGTCATAGGGATGTACCTTATCCTCATCCATGACGCCTACGATATATGTCTTGGTTCCGAGTCCTGTATCGTACCATGCAATATCGAGATCCAGATCCTCAAATCTTTCTTCTTCGGGTTTTGCTTTGTTTACAGCGTACACCGTCTCTCCACCGAGCAGGAATCCTCCGAATATCTGAACTCCTTCTACGTGAACAGAAGGTCTAACCACTTTTGTGATTCCGAGAAGTTTCTTTAAGTCCTCATCACTGTCGATATACTCTGCATCCGGCAGGTCTCCGAATATCATACAGGCACCCATATCGGCCAGCTTCAGGATTTTGTCTGTTTTGTTCTTGATGTTTATAGTTCCCGGGTCGATCACAATAGCTTCAACTCCGGCTCCCATCACCGGCTCAGGTATCTCCGTAAACGTCATGAGCTGCTGCCTGGTATACGTACACCACTGGCGAACCGCATCACCCACGCCGCCTTCGATATCACCGATGAACCAGACCTTTTTATCCGCCTCCACTACCGAAACATCGGATGCATGCAGGTCCACTTCTATAACATGTTCATTCTCATCATAGTTATTTTCCTGAGCCTTCATGACCATTGAGAACTGGAATATGAAGAACAATGTCGCCATCATCAGGAAAATAGCAAAAAAGTCACGTTTTGAAAGCATGTTTCACCCTCTTATCAACTAAATACCCTTATAAGCTCCAAAGTTTCCTTGTCAATAACTATAGGCGAAGCCTTGAGCTCGTCTATACACTTGAAAAAGTCATCACGCCTGCCCTGGCTGAAGAACAGCTTCAGCTGGCATGTATACGATGAAAGTGCTGAAGGACAGTGCATTCTCGCACGCTCACACCACTTTTCGCACTTCTCGTAATCCTCGATACCCAGGAGTCTCAAGGAGATAGTCTCGAACTGTGCCGGCAAAATGCTGTCAGGCTCACCCATATACAGGATCTCGCCCACCGCATCCATAATGCCTACATAGTTCCTCTGTTCCATCTCGATAAATACCTTCTGGCTCAGCACCTGATCCATATAGTCAATCAGCTCCCTGCACCTGTCATATTTATCGGGCACATCTTCCAATATATCTTTGTATTCCTTATCAACCTTTGTTCTGAAATCATTTAATGCATCCTGTAATACAGAAGCCGCATAATGCGCTGTCTCGGTATCCTCACTGTTAAGAGCCAGCGTAATGGA
>JAEEKN010000440.1 GCA_016282435.1 Lachnospiraceae bacterium
AAAATGCCTGCCGTCCACAAGATAGAACTCTGGGTCCATCCCGGGAGCCATCTGTTTGCAGTCAGAAAAGCTCCCACAGGTTCCCGCTATTCCCTCGAATGGAGCAAAAAGAATTCCGACCATCTATATACCAGGGCAATAAGCGGCAGTGCTTTCCTGCCGACCCTGTACAAACTCTTCGGATGGAGAAAGGATTCCAACTACAGGATCAAAGGTACTGCATACCGGTCCGGCGAGGAAACCATTATCATCTTCAATGCTCATGATGCGATCCTTTTCATCGCCCAGGAGATGCTCGATGAAGCCCAAGGACTGGACACAGTTTCTGAAACTACAGACGGGAAACGAAAAACAAAGAAGGTTATCGCCTATCCAGCCAAATGGGCTGATAATTTCGGCGACAGCTATTATAAGAACAAAGCTCTTGAGGCAGATACATCCGAAAAGCTTGAATGGACGGCAGAATCCAACGATACCGTTTACAAGCTTGATTCGGATAAAGTGACTTCAACCCAGGAAGCTGCAGAACAGATCAGATCAATAATAGGCCAGATTGGAGAAAAGAATGGATAATATAAACACCTTGCAGGACACTCCTGAAATCATAAAAGATGTTCCGGATGTTGAAAATACTCCGGATGAATCATTCTCATATGACGGATACCAGGTCGTCAGGGGCGAGTTCTTTGCACATCTCTTTGAGCCCTCCGTAACACTCAACAACGAAAAGGTATCCGTCAACTCAGCCTGTATACGCAAGCTGCCAAAGACCGACTATGTGCAGTTCCTCGTAAACCCCACAGAGAAAAAACTGGCAGTAAAGCCCTGTTCCGAGGATACCAAAGACTCCTTCTGCTGGGCTTCCATCGGTCAGGATGGGAAAAAACATCCGAAGACCATTACCTGCAAGATCTTTTTTGCAAAAGTTATGAAGCTCATGGGATGGGATGCCAATTACAGGTATAAGATACTCGGCAAGCTGGTCCGTGGGAATGACGAAAGTATTTTTGTCTTTGACCTTACTTCTGCAGAGACATTCAGAAAACGTAATAAAGACGGTACTGTTTCCCGTGCTGCCCTTTACCCTGAAGAGTGGAACAACCAGTTTGGTCTTCCCGTAAGCGAACATCAGGATCATACCCTGATCAATATATTTGATGACTATACTGTCTTTAAAATAGAAAAAGATGAAGAAAAGGAGGCGGCAGCATATGACGGCAGCGATAACCCTGGACATGAAGAAACAACGGATCCGGATTCACAAGAAGACTCTTGAACTGCTGAATAATCCCGAATATGTCCTGATACTGGTAAATCCCCATAAATCGGCGATAGCTGTATGCCCTACAGATTCCGAACAAAAAGATTCCCTTAAGATCTCATATGACGATTCCGATTGTGAGTATTACAGCAAAGAATTAATGACACAGCTGTCAAAGCTCAGATTATGCACTGATCAGTCCTATACCTACAGGATCAAAGGAAAAGTTTTAAACAAGGGGAAAATTGCAATATTTGATATGAATGATGCGGTCAGGTACTCAGATCCGCCTGATCAGGAGACTAACATTACCGGGAGTAAAAGCAATGATTATTGACAATATGACAGAAATAAAAACAAATCCGCTATTCGAAAGACTGATCCAGCCTTTAAACGAAAAAGAAATCCTCAGACTCAAGGAGAATATCATGTCCTCCGAATCTATCCCCGCTATCAGTACCTGGCGGAACACACACCTTACTGACAAATACCTGTACAATATATGCCTTGAGAACAATCTGCCCTACACGGTATCCGAAAAGTATTTCGAAGATCTGAGCCACGCAGCCATATATGTCTGTAGCGTCCAGCTGTCAAGGGAAAATCTTACCCACGAGTACCGCAAATACCTTATCGGGCAGAAGTTCGGATATATGATCTTCGGAACTGACGAAACCAAGCAGGCAGACACCAGGTACAATACCGCAGCCGTACTTGGCCATGAGCTGTATATATCTGCCGGAACGGTAATGAAATACTATCAGTTTTCAACCGCAGTAAATGAAGTCTTCGACCAGAGCAATATCCTGGCACAGAAGATCCTGATGGGGAAAGTCCGGATATCCCATGAAAATATCATGGAGCTTGTACACCTGATGCCCGATGAAATAAAAGCCGTAGCAAATTCCGTGATCAATGACAAGGTCAAGCATCTTACACTGTCATATATACGAAATGAAGCAAAATGGAGCCATATCCAGACCAGAGCTGTCGAAAGCCGCAAAGAAAAAATTGAGAAAAAAGCAATAAAGAATGCCGCTATACATCAGATGCCGCTGTACGACCCTGATTCCGAAGTAAACAGCCTGTGTATGACCATAGATTCCTGGATTTCTTCCATCCAGCGTGTCCACAATTCCGAGAATTTCGTAAAGATCACTCCCAAGGCCACCCTCCAGCTTATGAAAAAACTTTCTTTTTTGGAGCATACCGTTAACAGTATGCAGGAATCACTGGTAGAAAGGAACAATATATGAATCCAGATTATAATGACTTTATCCCCAAAGTCCATTTCGAGCTTGTCCCTATCAAAAACCTCGTCTCAAATCAGGATTATCAGCGTAACCTGTCCATGCTTCATGTACAGAAAGCTGTTGAAAACTTCGACCTCAACCAGATAAACCCGATAAAGGTCAGCCGCAGAAACGGTATCAATTATGTTTTCAACGGGCAGCATACTGCCGAGATAGTAGCCATGGCATCCGGTAGCAGGGAAACTCCGGTATGGTGCATGATCTATGATGACCTTGAGTATGCCGAGGAAGCCGATATATTTGCGAACCAGATGAAGAATGTTAAACCTTTATCTCCTTTAGAGATATTCAATGCCAACTGTGAGGCCGGGAATGACAAAGAACTGCTCATCCGTGACCTGGTAGAATCCTATGACCTCCATATCTCATCTTCTTCCCTTCCGGGCAATATAATGGCTATAAGTACCATCGAGAACATATACGACAAGCATGGATACGACGTACTCGACAGGATCCTGAAGCTTATCATAATGACATGGGAGGGTGAACAGAGATCCTTTTCCTCAAATATCCTGAACGGGATGGCGCGTCTTGTCTGCACATTCGGTAACAGTCTCAAGGATGAAGTCTTCAAGGAAAAGATGGGAGAAATATCCATAAAAGAAATATCCAAAACTGCAAAAGAGTGCCGTGCCGGATCATTGGGTTATGCCGAGGCCATGCTGATCTACTATAACAAAAGGCAGCGTACCGGCCTGCAGTGGAATCTGTTATATTCCAACAAATCATCCGATAAGTCAAAGAAAAGCAACGAAGAAGCAGAAACTCAGGCGGATGATACAAAGGATACAACCCCAAAAGAAAACGTCAACGAAACCGCCCCTACGAATGATCCGTCCTCCAAAGAAGATCCTGCTACAAAAGGAAAAAAGAAATAAATATTTCTCATAAAAAATCCGGTTTTGTTACCGCCGTTGGAAATCCGAACCCTGACCGAGAAGGAAGCATACCATGACAATCACATTCAGCCTGAAGAGCTACATTGATAGATTAAACATCCGTAGTGAAAGATTCCGGAAAAGTGAAGGGAACATCATTCCCATAAACCTGTCCAGGCCTCCATACGAAGCCACTTTAGAGATTTCCGGCTTAAGTTATCATCTATTGTTCGGGCGCCATATCAACGGATGGTTCATATGTATCCCAAACTGGAAGATTGGTGCAGAACTTGCACATCCGTCAGATTTTTTCTGGAACAGGGAAAGCATTCTTCGCACCGGATCAAGAAAAGACGATGCCCTGTATATTGCTGCCGCACTTTCCGAATTGAGTAATTATATTACATAAATAATCCCAAACAACTACAAAGAACAAATAACACCAACCTACAAAAGAGAGTCCGATTAACCGGACTCTCTCACTTTCACCATATTAGTCTGGTTGGTGATTCACGAAATTATCTACAATCTCTTTTTGAATAATTCTTGGATACTTAAGCACGCTATATGCATTCCCAGCCTGACTCTTTTTTTCCTCCGTCATAATACCTTTCTGTAATCCCAAATCTGTTTGTACTCTCAGATTAAATCCGTTTATCTGACGTTCTTCAATATATCCTTTATTCTGCAGGAATTCCAAGATTTTAACATTTGTTGCTTTTTTTACATCTTCTACTGTTCCAATTCTATTAAACTCATCCTTTATTTCGGAAACATACCTGTAATCTTGATATTCAAAGTTTTCCGCATCTTCTGGATTAAGATAGAATTCCTGTTTGGGTGTTTTATTTTTCTTCTTTTTTGATGAATCTTCTTTTGCCATATCATCATTATCCCGAATACTTATCACTACTTCTGGATTTGTATTAAGATACCTTAAAATCTCATCAACAAATCTTTGCCCATATTTTTCAAGCTTCATTTCACCGACGCCAGATACTTGGAGCATCTCTTGTAAATCTTTAGGTGTTTTTGCACACATATCAACTAATGTCTTATCACTAAAAACGATATAAGGTGGAATACCTTCCTCCCGGGCCAGACTCGTCCTCAATACTTTCAACTTATCAAACAACTCATATCCGGCTTTAGTCAATGTATCTGTCTTTCTACGCTTTTCTCTTCTTCCATAGGTAGTCTGCTTTTCTATAGGAATCCTGACTATAACATGCGTATTCTCATTCTTTAGCGGATCTATATTCCCCATCCTTACAACGCTATACTGCCCTTCCGACTGATAAATATATCCATCTGTAATCATCTGATCAACTAGTTTTTTTAATCTCTCCTCAGGAATATCTTTTAGTTTACCATATGATCTATATTCGTTAGTTCCAAGTTCTTTCAATCTAGCACGGTTAGCCCCAAGCAAAGTCCCTATAACTATGTTAAGTCCATATCTACCTCTAGTTTCATAGACACAATTGACAACTTGTTTCGCAGCTTCCGTCATATCTACATCATTATAATCTCCGTTACAGTTTCCACAGTTGTCACAAGGACTTTCCGGTTTCTCACCAAAATAATTCAGTATATAATTTCTCAGGCATCCCGTTGTCCTACAGTATCCGTCCATAATCTGAAGCCGTTTTTCATCTCGCTGTTTAATCAGTTCTATATCTTCCTCGGATACATCTGTAAACTCCTTATGTTCAAGAAGGAACCTATCAATAATGATATCCTGTGCAGAATAAAGAAGTATACATTGTGATGATTCTCCATCTCTTCCTGCACGTCCAGCTTCCTGATAATAGTTTTCCATGCTTTGAGGCATATTGTAATGTATAACAAACCGTACATTAGACTTATCTATGCCCATTCCAAAAGCATTTGTAGCAATAATTACCGGAATTCTATCATATATAAAATCATCCTGATTTCTTTTTCTTTCTTCAGTATTCATACCAGCATGATAGCGGGTAACATGTACTCCCTTTCCTCTAAGAAGCTCATATAACGCATCTACATTCTTTCTAGTCGCGCAATATATAATTCCACTGTCAGACGGATGCTTTTCAATATAATCCACGACATAATCATCCTTTTTCTTTATTGACTCAACACTAAAATACAAATTAGGGCGGTCAAATCCTGTAACAACCTCTTTAGGGTTCTGTAGTTTAAGTACACAGGAAATGTCCATCTTTACTTCTTCTGTCGCTGTAGCAGTAAATGCACTGACTATCGGCCTTTTCGATAAACTGTCAATAAAATCTACTATCTTAAGATAGCTTGGTCTGAAGTCCTGTCCCCACTGCGAAATACAGTGAGCTTCATCGACTGTGACCATTGAAATATCTGCTTTAGACGCAAATTCTTGGAATCCATAACTTTCAAGTCTTTCAGGTGCTACGTACATTATCTTAAATCTTCCCGTTGCCGCCAATTCATAAACTTTTGATATCTGTGATTCTGTCAGTGAAGAATTAATGTATCCTGCATGAACTCCTGCATTATTAAGCGCCTTGACCTGATCCTGCATAAGAGATATCAACGGCGATATTACTATGGTCATTCCGGATAAAACTAATGCCGGCACCTGATAACATATAGATTTTCCAGAACCGGTAGGCATAACTGCAATAACATCCTGACCAGTCATGATTGCATCTATAATACTTTCCTGACCTTCCTTATATGAATCAAAGCCAAAATACACCTTTAAAGCTTCTTTTGTGTCCATCCAATATTTCCTTTCATTCTATCCATTTAAACAAGTTCCATTTGGAGTATTTGTCTTTTGGTCAAAACTTTCTTATCCTATTTATATTAAAATGTAAATTCATATAACATTTACATCCATTCAATCTACCTATCGTTTAATAACAATACCCTATTCCATAAATCCGCACCTAATCCTGTGTTTCCCTTTCCCCCTCATTCCTTTTCTTCTGGCATAAGCTATGGAATACCCGTTGTATTCGCTGGTATTCATGTTCTCATAGAATTTCAATACATAACTTGTCAGTTCTATCTTCTTGCTTTTCATGGCAGGATATCTGCTGATCACATCTTTTATAGTATTATCAAACAGATCATCAACAGATAAATTGAGCCATATTTCAAAACACATCTCCCGTGCCTCATCCTCATCCCCGATATACCTCAACAGAAAGTTATACATATTCTGGCAAGACTTCCTCGAGAAGAGGTATCCTTTTTCAAAAAACTCCTCAATTTCTCCAACAACAGGGATATAAAAAACCGCTTCTTTCTGAGATTCAATATTTGAAGTTATATCGTCATAATCTGGTACATATGTCCATGGTATAATCCAGTCACCGTATTCCTGGTCATTGAAACTTGTGACCGGAAATTTTCTAAAAATCTCTGTCAATTCATTTTCGGACATATGCATTCTCTTGTTTACAAGTTTTAAAAGAACTGATTTCGGGAAATAATCATACATTTCATCGCACCAATACTTACACTTCCATACCCAGGAAGCTTTCTTGCGATATTTTTCAAAATCCTCGCTCTTGATTTCATTCTCATAAAGAGTATAATATTCCCCTCTGATGCTGAAGTCATCAAGAAACCCTTTTTCAGCTATCTGTTGCTCGCACAGATAAAGCAATATTTCCTTGTCATCGGAATCATCAATAATCGCCGGTCCATAGCCACACCTCTCAAAGAGCTTAATACCCCTGTCATCAAGCACGGCAAGTTCACGATAAAGCCTCTTCTTATCCATTTGCAGTATCCTCGCTCTTCTTGTGTAAACCTCTCATCTCTAATATCATTTTCTGGATATCACTGTCCCAATAATCACCAAGCCCCAAAGCTTCACGTTCTTCCTTCGGGAGTGGCTCCAGTGTATAAGGATCCAGTCCTTTATGCCTTAAGTATCTCTCCTTAAAATCAATCTCATTAGGTACATAATTCCTGATTGCCGATTTTACAACATTAGATCTACTGTAATTAGGTCCGTACAATGCACACAGTTTATCAACCATCTCAACTTCTTCTCTTGAAAGGGTAACAATAATTCTCTGGTTATCTTTACGTATCATAGTAATCATTCCTTTCTTGTTTTAGGTGTACACCAGTGTACACCCTGAACACAATTACTATACTACCGATCTATAATAATGTCAAGGAAATTATTATAGCCAGCTCTATTCACGATATCATTTCAAAAAACTAATCTCTCTGTATCCTGACTTTCCGCCCGTTCATCCTGTACTCTGTCACCCACTCGATTGCCTCATCAAAGTCATCGGTAACTGCAATTACGCTAAATCCATCATTTTCATCAATTATCTTATACTTTCCGGAAATCACATCAGTCTCATGCCCATTCACCGTAGCCTTGGTTGTACACATTTCCTCCTTTTCATTGGTTGCAGCCAAAGTTATTGCATTCATCACAGTTGCACTCGTCAGCATAGCTGCTCCTGCCATCAGTGTTCCTGCGCCTTCTATGGCTTTCCCAGTCACCTTAAAAATCGTTTTTAACAGTTTAATCGTCAGCATAAACATAAACCCGCCTTTCTATGAAGGTCCACTATATATGTCAAAATTCCGAAGAAGCACCGTACCTCTCCGGAATCTTGACTGAAAGTGGTATATTATGGAAACAACAAAAACAAACGTCACCCTTTTATTTTGCCTTATTACAATAATCTCTTATGACACACTTACTGCATCTAGGATTTGCTGTACAGATTTCTCCTTTACCGGTAGCACAGTATGCCCAGAACAGGTAATCTATCTCCGCCATCCAGAATCCTGTCTGCTTTGACAAGTCTTCAATAGTATCTAATACTTCATCATCTGAAGCCTCAGCCCTTCTTGATATTCCTAAACGCTCACATCCAAGAATTCTCTTCATATGAACATCAGGCTTTGCTCCATCCACTCCGACATTTCTCAGATACTCCCAAGCTAAAGCCGGTCCCATCTGCTTAATCTTATACTTTGAACCGCTGTCCGACAGCAGCTTCACTATCTCCCGCTGTGGCTTAGAAGTAAGGAATGCATCCATACTGCCATATTCCTTGATGATTTTTTCTACAGTAGCAATATTCTGATGCAGGGCCTTCATCTGAGCATTTGTCAGTCTACTACCACATCCCAGCCTCTTCAGACCATTTATAAAATAGTCTGCATCATGTTCCTTGATCTGCTCCTTATCATAATTAAAGAACAGCTTGTCAATCCTGGAGAAGTTTCGTTCGATATTAGCCCATACAGTCTGTGCCGACAGCAGGGAATAAATCATACCCTGCAAATGTTCCTCTGTACTGAACTTCTTTCCTTCGGCTCTCAGTGCCATCTTTGACTTCTCACC
>JAEEKN010000441.1 GCA_016282435.1 Lachnospiraceae bacterium
AGCTATAAAGAAGAGTCCTTTAGTTTCCAAAATCTACTGCCTCCCCGGAAACGGAGGTATAGCAGCAGATGCCGAATGTGTGAGCATCGGTGTTATGGAAACTCAGAAAATAGTTGACTTCTGTAAGGAAAAGGCTATCGATTTTGTAATCGTGGCACCTGACGATCCGTTGGCAGCAGGTACTGTAGATGCATTAAATGATGCCGGATTTAAGTGTTTCGGTCCTAAGAAGAATGCCGCTATCATCGAGAGCAGCAAGAGTTTTTCAAAGGATCTCATGAAGAAATATAACATTCCTACAGCTGCCTATGAAGTATTTACCGAATCAGCCAAAGCTATCGAATACCTCAAGACCCAGGAAATGCCCATCGTTATAAAAGCTGACGGCCTCGCACTTGGAAAGGGTGTTATCATCGCTGAGAATTTGGATGAGGCTATAGAAGCTGTAAAGGAAATGATGGATGGCGGTAAGTTTGGTGCAAGCGGCACGAAGGTTGTTATTGAAGAATTTATGACCGGTCCCGAAGTTTCGGTGCTTTCATTCACAGACGGAAATGTGGTAATCCCTATGATCTCATCCATGGATCATAAGCGTGCACACGATAACGATGAAGGTTTAAATACCGGAGGTATGGGAACAGTTGCTCCCAACCCTTATTATACAGAAGATGTTGCTAAGGAGTGTATGGAGAAAATCTTCCTCCCTACCATTAAGGCGATGAACGAAGAAGGACGTACCTTTAAGGGCTGTCTCTATTTCGGACTTATGATCACTCCCAAGGGACCCAAGGTTGTCGAATACAACTGCCGTTTCGGAGATCCCGAGACACAGGTTGTGCTTCCTCTCCTTGAGTCAGATCTCTTTAAGATAATGGTTGCTACCGCAGACGGCACATTAGCAGACACTGAGGTTAAATTCTCTGATAAGTCTGCCTGCTGCGTAATCTATGCAACAAAAGGTTATCCCGAGAAATATGAGAAGGGACTTCCTATGGAACTTCCTGAGACAGATGCAGATTCATACATCTATGTAGCCGGGGCCAAGAAAGCCGAAGACGGTTCTCTCCTCTCAAACGGCGGCCGTGTACTTGGTGTAACAGCTGTAGCAGGTTCATTAAAAGAAGCAATAGACAAAGCTTATGCTCTCACAAAGAAAGTAAAATTTGACGGCGGTTTCTACCGCAATGATATCGGAGCAAGGGCACTTAAAGCACTTAAATAACAATCATGGGTCAATTATAGGAACGGTGATTGAATAATGGTTACAAAAACAGGCAGTACTAAAGGCGGTGCAATTATTATTCTGGTATTTGCACTTATTACTCTTGCGATAGGCATATGGATGAGGTTTTTCAGATATGCCGGATATGTCAAAACAAACGGTATAGTTGTGAGTGTGAGGCAGGAAGAGTATTGGGATAGTACAGAAGGAAAAACCTATCATTACTACTATCCTACGGTAAAATATAATGTTGACGGCAAAGATAACACGGGTGAAATTGATCTAGATTATGATTCACCGGTAGGATCGGAAATCGAAATATTGTATGATCCTAACAATTATTCCAGAGTCACCTTATATAACTCGCCACATGCTATAGCATGCTTTGTCGTGAGTGCTATTATGCTTGTTCTTTCAATAGTCATGTTTGTTAAGAACCACAAGAATTTTGTCAAAGAAAACAGCTAATGTTTTACCAACGGGTGGGGTCAAGCCCCACCCGTCTCACATTTAATTCGTTGTAGATTTTCTAATGTTTTGGGGCTTTTTTCAACAACCATTCAAGGGCATTGAGCTGTCGTATTCCGTTGTGTGATGTAGGTGGGTCGTCGTCGAGCGTCAGCAGATATTTTGGATTATGATCGGAAATGGGGGGTGCGGACATTTTCTTGGACCTTTTTAGGTGATTCCAAGACTATGTCTGTACTCCCAAGGGCTCAATCCTCCCAATGATATTCTATTCTTTTAGCTTAGTTCAAAGTGACGTGCACTGTGAACTCAACCATAATCCTCGTCGGAGACCATCTGGGAAACAAGAAAACGATAAAGGTAGATTTTGATGATGAGTATATAAGGACAACCTATAACTGCATTATAAACCCAGCGAAAGAGGCTGTAAGCACCAAAAACAGGACATTCTCAACACTTGACATGTTTCCGTCCACACTTTCAGCTCTAGGTGTTGAGATAGAGGGCGACAGGCTGGGCATAGGTACAGATCTGTTTTCTGGGACACCTACTTTATGTGAGAAATTGGGAGAAGAAGAATATAAGGTGCAGCTTGAAAGGTCGTATGATGGTGTAGGGTGAGTCTGTTCGTCTTCTAAGAATAAATAGAGTATTTTCGTATGTCATTTGGTCTATTAGTATACATGATATATCTGATAAAAAAGTGCAAAAGGTTAATTAGGTGATCGCAAATAACAGAAAGAGGTCTAAGATGAAAAAAGTATTAGCATTAGTGTTAACTACATTTGTTTTAATGGGATTTATCATAAACGTTCCAGTTACCAGTGTTGCTGCAGATTCTCTTGCAAAACCGGTAATAAAGATCAGTGTCAAGGGCAATACCGTAAAGGTCAAAATATCTAAAGTAAAAGATGCTGTCTCTTATGATGTTTATATGAAAGCACCTGGGGAAAAGAAATATATAAAAATAGGGAATATTTGGGATAGTGGAAAGAAAACTACAACATACAAAGTGGAAAATCTTACCGGCGGAACATATCGTTTTAAAGTTAGAGCTTGTAAAAAGGGGTATGGAGACAGCACAGTATATAGCCCATATAGCAAGGTGAAAAAAGAAAAAGTTACTATAAATAAAGAACTAAACAGGTTAGACAAGCGTGCTGAAAAGATTTTGAAGGAATATCAGTCCGTTGCGGACGAGTATGGTTGGACTCTGGAATACTATGTTAATAGAGATACAGATACACAATATGGTATACATATAGACTTTTATTTCAAACATACATCTGCCGATGAAGAACTAAATTATCGAGGTTTTATTAAAGTTGAAAAAGAACATGGAATGATTAAAGAGTATTACTGCGATCATACTCTTGGAGACCCAGATGATGAAGAATATGATTGTTATACCCGTTATATGGATAAGGATATCCCTATAGACTTTATGAAAGAAGACGGGCTTAAAGGAGCTGATAGTCTTGATACTGCTATAAATTTAAATGGACCAGAGGCATCACGCATTAACGCAGAGCAAGCATTAGAGAAGGTTGAGCAAGTCGCTTCAAGTTATGGATGGTCTATGACCTCTTATCCGCTCGGATATGGAAATGGTTTATACGCAGATTTTTATTACATATATGCGTTTTTTGAAATATCATTAGGGGCAGATGGAGAGCCTCATTATATTGACGGAGCAGTTAGCGGATCATCTGGAATTTCCACTTATTGGAATGAACGTGGAACTTGGGCAGATCCAGACGTAATTAGTGTAGATGTATTTGATCTTAATTGGACCTTAAGCACGTTAACGAACGAACTCATCGCATATGGTGTAAAGTAACATATTATCATAAGAATAGGTATGTAGTGAAAAATATTTGAGATTTGCAAAAAAAATGTTAACAGTGATGCTGACGGTGGTATTATTTATACCGATAACAAAGTATATATGCTTAGTCTTGTGCCTAAACGCATACATGCCAAGCCAGGTACCGAGGCTGCCACCGATAAAGCTGATGAGAAACAGGGTGCTTTCCTTTATTCTTCCTATTCTGTCAAGCCTTTTTTTTAGATTTTTCAAGGCTTTGACGATATTTTTATATCTCAAAACAGAGCCAATAGTGATGGATATCATAGTATCAAGTACTGAATAATCGATTTTGGGGTACAGCGAATACAGCATCCTTTGTTTATGCAGTATAAAGGCCGTTTTCCCTCCGATCAACTATGGCAGTGAACCTTCCGTGTCTACTAGGATCATGTCCCAACTTCCTTCGTCCCACCTATCCATACACTGAGTGCCGGTAAAAGCTCCTAAACAGGGTCGTGCCCCACGGTAAATACTACCAACCGGCTACAGCTCTTGTTTTTGCTGGATCATTACTGGCAGTCTTTTGCCTAATGGTACTGATTTTTTCAGTGGACGCGTTACCATTACGCTCTTTACCGGCAGTTGTTGCAGATGCTGTATGTTTACAGCATCATTTACGAGTTCCTTCTCCAGCACCCTGCCCAGCCACTGGTCCTACAGTTGTTCGGCAGGGTTCTGGAAGCTTTGCGTTACTATCGTTTCCTTATGTTGTGTATTATGCAGCTATAGCTTTTACTGCTTCAGGTCGTTTGATATCCCGAAGCATCTTATCAGGATCATACTTCTGCCCGGTTCTCAGGATTGTAAAGATTACCCGGAGCAGCTTACATGATATGACCACCAATGACTGCATCTTTTTTAGCGGATTATCAGACCTGCTTGTATAGTATTCATGCAGGGACATAAACGCCTCCGAATGCGCAACGGCTGACTTCGCAGCCAGGAACAACCAGTATCTCAGTCTTTTG
>JAEEKN010000442.1 GCA_016282435.1 Lachnospiraceae bacterium
ACATCGACGAGATAGACAAGATCACCAAAAAAAGCGAGAATGTTTCCATCACCCGTGATGTATCGGGAGAAGGCGTTCAGCAGGCACTGCTTAAAATCCTTGAGGGTACCGAGGCTTCTGTTCCTCCGCAGGGCGGAAGAAAGCATCCCCATCAGGAATTGATCAGGATAGACACCACGAACATATTGTTTATCTGCGGCGGCGCATTTGACGGTCTGGAGAGGATAGTTGAATCAAGGATCGGCAAGAAGTCCATGGGCTTTAACTCCGAGATACAGGATTCACTGAACCTCGATATAGGTAAGCTGTTCAGACAGGTTCTTCCCGAGGATCTGATCAAGTTTGGTCTGATCCCTGAGTTTATAGGTCGTGTTCCTGTGCAGGCAGCACTTGATATGCTTGATGAAAAAGCTCTTATGGATATTCTCACCAAGCCTAAGAATGCTCTTACCAAGCAGTATAAAAAACTGTTCGAGCTTGACGGGGTTGAGCTTGAGTTTGAACAGGAGGCACTGAAGACTATCGCAAAACAGTCCTTCGAGAGAAAGACGGGAGCCAGAGGACTTAGATCCATATGTGAGAATATCATGATGGATGCTATGTACGAGGCGCCTTCAGATATGTCTGTAGTGAAATGCGTGGTTACAAAGGAAGCTGCCGAAGGCAGTGCAAAGCCACAGCTGATATTCCTTCCTGACGGACAAAAAAGAAAACAGGTACACAGAGCTAGACCAAACAAAAAAATACAGGTTTCGTAATCAAATGCCCGTCTTGAAGGAATACTCTTTCGAGATGGGCGTTATTGGTAATAAAAGTAATGAGGCTATATATGATTATAAAGAATGCTGAACTGGAGACGGTTTGCGGAGTGACCAGCGTACTTCCCAAAAACGAACTTCCTGAATTTGCATTTTCCGGTAAATCGAATGTCGGAAAATCTTCTCTGATAAACGCACTGATGAACAGGAAAAATCTGGCCCGGACCTCAGGACAGCCTGGGAAAACCCAGACCGTGAATTATTATAAAGTAAACAATTCATTTTATTTTGTAGATCTGCCCGGGTACGGGTATGCCAAGGTATCAAAAGAGATAAAAGCCAAATGGGGGAAGATGATAGAGAAATATCTCAGGACCTCAAAGGTGTTAAAGATTGTGTTTCTTCTGGTTGATATAAGGCATGATCCGGGAGAAAACGATGTCACAATGTTCGAGTGGGTAAAGGCGAACGGCTTTGTTCCTGTGGTGATAGCGACAAAACTGGATAAGATAGGAAAGACCCAGGTGAACCGTCAGGTAGCAAACATCAGAAAAGTACTCGGTGCTGACAAGGATGTAAAAATCATCCCGTTCTCTGCGGAAACAAAACAGGGAAGGGATGATATCTGGAATCTTCTGGATGAAAACCTGACTACTTCATGAGCATACCGACCAGCATCGGATAGATATCCTCACAGCTTTTTTTCCAGTTTGCGCATATTTTTTCGGCGTCTTCCTGTGAGGAAGAAGAGATTTTGATCTCCAGTATCTGTTTTTCATCTTCTTCTATAGTGAGAGCAGATACAAAATTGTTCACATCAAACTGATAAGATCTGGCCTTTACGGAATAGTCATCACGTATTTCGATTTTGTTGCTTTTTAAGTATTCATCGATATCGTGTTTCATGCTGTCAGAGATCTCTTTGGAGAGAAGCTCGAGTGCGTGTCTTCCCTCTTTGGTGATGGAAAAGAGAGTTTTGCTGTGGATCTCCTCAAGGTCGACCCATTTGTCGTTCAGCAGTTCTCCGAGACCCTGCTGAAAAGTAAAGTAATCGGTATATTCGTTTTTCAGCAGAAAATAGCTGAGCCTGTTCGTCGAGATGGGAACATCGACTTTTGATAACATATACAGTGTAGCCAGTTTATAAATTTTGTTTGTTTCTTTCATTTATATATTAATGTGTCCTTTCGGCGTATCTTTTTATATAAAGCCTTAACTAATATTATTAATTAGCATACTTTCTTTTCAGGAGTTCAAATATAAACTAGATTATACAACGAAAATTTATATAGTGCAAGAGTTAATTGTGAAGGGAGTGAGACCGGATGATAACTATCGATATACCAGCAGATGTACGGTATATAATCGAGAAGCTCAGAAGCGCAGGCTATGAAGCCTATGCGGTCGGCGGTTGCGTCAGGGATTCGCTTCTTGGAAAAACACCGAAGGATTGGGATATTACAACATCTGCATTCCCGGAAGATGTAAAGCGTCTCTTTACGAGAACCATAGATACGGGAATAAAGCACGGGACTGTTACTGTTCTTTTGAACGGGACCGGATATGAGGTGACCACGTACCGTATAGACGGGGAGTATCTGGACGGAAGGCATCCCGAAGAAGTATCTTTTACCTCGAACCTCGATGAGGACCTAAAAAGACGAGATTTTACGATAAACGCTTTTGTATATAATGAGGCGGAGGGTGTAAAAGACCTATTCGGAGGTTTGAATGATTTAAAAAACGGTATCATCAGATGTGTGGGAGATCCTCTTTTAAGATTTGGAGAGGACGCACTGAGGATTTTGCGTGCCGTCAGGTTTGCTGCGGTCCTGAGCTTCGATATAGAGAAGGCTACTTACGATGCTGCAGCAGAACTGGCCGGGAATCTGAGCAAGGTAAGTGCCGAAAGGATAAAGACGGAACTGGAGAAGACACTCACTTC
>JAEEKN010000443.1 GCA_016282435.1 Lachnospiraceae bacterium
AGTTAGCGGGGTGGGATAATAACAAGCTATATACGTTGACCGGATTTGTAAAGGAGCAGGATAAAACTAAGGTACTTGTATTTTACACGGAGGAAGCTGAAGCCCGGCTTTATGAAAACCATAAGATGTCTGTAGCTTATAAAAAGGAATGGCTGGAGTCATTCGGAGATAAATATCTTAAATTCCTGGCACGTACTCAGGCAATGTTTAATCCGGATAAGGACTGGGATATAATGAAACCGGGTGTGGTAGCGGATGACAGCAAGTATCATATCCTTCCGATATCAGAATATGAAGAAGAATTAAAAGAACTTCAACTGGAATTCGAAAGTGAATTAAGGCTTCCCCTTGAGGGGAAGCTGTCAGCGCAGTTGACTGATGAGGTGATAAACTCGAAAGGAGAAAGTAAGTAAATGAACGATAGAGACCTGTCACAATACGAAGTAGTCCGCGAGGATTTTTTTTCGGACTTCAACGGGATTCAGCTGAACTTCAATAAAGGACGTATGTATATAAACAACTATTGTCTTAGCAAATTTCCTGATGAAGATTATGTGAGAATCCTTATAAATCAAGAAACGAAAAGCCTTGTTATAAAGCCGTACAAGGAAAAAGTAAGGGCAAGCTATAGTTGGTGCGGAGGAAAAAACAAGAGAAAAGCTCGTCGTGTAAAATGTCTTCCGCTCTTCTATATGATCTATAAGATGATGCAGTGGGATATCAATGCCCGGTACAGGATAACCGGGGAGATAGAAGAATCGAGTGATGAAAGAATCATATATTTTGATCTGGAAGAAGCGGTATGCTTTATATGTGAGCCCGGAACAAAACATCGTCTTAATACTCATAATACCGATGGGGACATAGGTAAAGATATATGTACAGATAGCATATCAACGAAAACTATCGGGAAAAACAGGTATCGTATGCAGATGCCGTCTGAATGGGAGAAACATTACGGGATGCCGATTATGGACTTTGATAATAGGCAGGACATAAAAACATTTGGAAATATGGCAGTATTTGACGTGGAGTTTGAATTGAACAAAGAGGCAATTAAGATAACGCAAGAAACAAAAGGAAAAGAAGAAAAGGAAGCTAAAGGAGAGAGTGCCTATGAGGAATGAAATTAGCGAAAGAATATCACCCGCTATGATAAAATACCTGTTAGGTAAAGAATTAAGAGAGCGGTTAAAGAAAGCCGAAGACGATTATATACATGCAGTTGAAATAGAAGACGAAGAGTATATAAAGAACCATAAATTTAACAGTAAGATTATGATAGCCGAAGGTCTGGGAAAAGAATGCCACTTATCAAGTACTACGCTGTTATCATACGAAAGCTATGCAGGGGCAATAGAGAAAGTAAGAGAAAAAAATGAAAAGTTGGCACAACAGGTCCTTGCCGGTGATACAAGTATGACATACCGTGACCTTATGAATGTGCTGGATGCACTGTAAAATAAATCACGAATCACGATATCTCCAAGTTGAAGGCAACAGATTCAATTATGATGGACGAAAACAGAGAAAACAAAACGGAGGAAAAAGCAATGGACGAAAAGAATCTAAACATGTACCTACCCAACGTAAAATTTGAGGCAATCCCTATTAGTCAGCTTGTATCTGATCAAGAGTATCAGAGAACTTTATCAGAGAAGCATGTTAAGAGGGCAGCAGCTCATTTTGACCTGCATCAGATAAACCCTGTAAAGGTAAGCCGTAGGGATGGGGTCAACTATGTATTTAACGGTCAGCACACCATGGAGATAGTGGCTCAGGTCTCCGGCAGCAAGGAGACTCCGGTGTGGTGTATGGTTTACGAAGACCTGGAATACAGGACTGAAGCAGATATATTTGCGAATCAGCAGAAGTATGTGAAAAGCCTGACACCGTTTGAGATATTTAAGGCAAATACGGAAGCGGGAAGTAATAAACAGCTGCTTATAAAGAAATTGGTAGAATCTTACAACCTTGAATTGGTTTCATTCCCAAAAGCAAACGGGATTATGGCTGTAGCTGCATTGGAATACATATATGACAGGTACGGCTATGAAATCTTAAGCAGGACTCTACGCCTGTGCATCGGAGCGTGGGAAGGAAATCCGCAGTCATTGGGAGCCAGTGTACTTAAAGGTATAGCAAAGGTACTACGGGTGTTCGGTACAGACATAAAGGATGATTTATTCATAGATAAACTTGGAAATGTATCCATAAAAGAGATCATACGGACGGCAAAGGAAAGAAAAGGAGGGGCTATCGGCTATTCTGAGGCGATGGTATTGGAATACAACAAGAAAGGACACAGTGCACTTTCTATTCAGAAACTCCATGTCCATATTCCGCCAAAAGGCTCTTCGTCAACTGAAGAAAGTCTAAAAGAAGCTTTTGCTCAGAATCAGAGCAGTCAGCAATCAGATCAGATATCTCAGACCGTAGCCGAGATGGATCATGAGAACTCAATCCCAGAAGATAGTCAAGGGACAGATCAAGAGACTTCGATATCTGAATAATGGCTTGGAGGCTTGGACGTTTCCTTCCATTCTCGACTAAGCTTAAATATGGGATTGAAAGCCCGGTGTTTTCGGATAGCTGAATCTGTGATATTTTTAACTGCCGTCTCCGCAAACGGATGCGGATGCCGACCAGACCATAATTTATTGAATGCATTTTTATCTCCTTATCAGAAAATGCTCCAAAAATAG
>JAEEKN010000444.1 GCA_016282435.1 Lachnospiraceae bacterium
GCCCTTTCCGGCCTCACCTACTCTGGCAGCCTCAATACTTGCATTAAGTGAAAGAAGGTTGGTCTGGCTGGCAATGTTCTCAATACTGCTAAGTATATTCTGAGAAGCCTTAACCGATTTTTCAAGACCATTTGCAGATTCCGTTACATCATTCTGTCTTTCTTCTACTTCCCTCATGATCCTTGATGCAGCTTCAACATTAGTCGATATCTCGGCGATGCTTGCCTTCAAAGCCTCGATACTGGGTGTCATCTCATCTTTGAACTTAATCTGGTCACTCTTCTCTTCGGTAATATCTATAATGGTTCCGGCGGCGATCACAGGTACACCTTTTTCATTTTTTGTTACGGTATTTCTACCACGTACCCAGATATACTCTCCGTCCTTTTTCCTCATCCTGTAATCCATATCTATTACAAGATCATCCTTACCTTTGATAAAGTAATCCTTTGCGCCCAAAGCTTTGTTCAGATCATCCGGATGGATTTTCTCAGCAAAAGAACCTACTGTATCACCGAACGAAGGATCTTCTTCACCATACCCAAGGATTCTTCTGATGGTTTTATTATACAGACAAGGTGTACTCGGATCCTGCATAGCCTCAGTATTATCAGCAAGATCCACACTCCAGCTTCCTTCTCTCATAAGTCTGTCAAGAGCCTTACGTCTGTACATCGTCATCCTAAGCAGATTTTCGTTGCTCTTTGCCTTTGTAATATCTTTGAATGTACCTATGAATTCCAGGGGATTCCCGTTTTTCCTTCTGATACACTGACCACAGGCAGTGAACCATCTGTACTCTCCGTTTTTACATCTCATTCTGTAGTCTATATCGAATCCTGTCTTTCCGGATCTGTCTCTGACTACTGAATCATAAACCTTTAATACGTCATCAATATCATCGGGATGAATAAGCTTTAGAAAAACGTCTCTCTCATCCTTCAGTTCATTCTCACCATAACCCAGTATAGTCCTAAGCGTTCTTGAAAAAGCTACAGCCGTCTGTTTTCCCGATTCATCATAGTATGCTCTCCACAAACCTAAGTGTCCGGTATGATTTACGCTCGCAAGTTCTGATTTTGCCAGTTCAAGCTGTTCTTCACGTTCTTTAAGCTGTGCTTCAAGCTCTGCTATTCTGGCAGCTGCTTCATCATTTGCTGTATTTTTACTAAATAATCCCATACAATTCTCTCCTCCTATAAAAACGATGGCGTATATTCATTTACAGATAATGCCACGTCTGATTTTAATACTTTCCGTATTACAACCGAGGATATCATTGACAAAACAAATATAATTTATTTTGTCAAATGTATATATAATTTATTATACTACAATTATAAAATATGTCAATTTATTATTTTAAGTCTCAACCAAAATCATACCGGAACATGCAGGAAGTTTAAGCTCATAGTAGTTGCCACCGTTCGATACTATATCGACTTCTTCGGTATCTACTTTTCCGACTACCGATCCCGAGCCTTCAGCAAATATCAGTCTCTTCAGAGTTCCCGTACCGGCATTGAACTTCACTACGGACTCATTCTCATCATTATTCACCGCAACGTATACATGTTGATTGTCAAAGTCGCGCGCAAATACATACTGACGGTTTGTGAGAACCACCTGGCGATATCCACCCTTGGTAAAGGCATCTCCTGTCTTCTCACTAAATCTAGCATCGGATAAAGCCTTAAACAGAGCGGTTATGTCATTCTCTTTATAATCTTCAGCTTTCATGCAAGGTCTCAAGGATGCATCCGAGAACTTTTCCTTCTTTCCCTCTATGGCGTATTCAGAACCATAATAGATAGAAGGAATACCCGGAAGTGTATAAAGCAGGAAATGTACGGGAACAAAATGCGCCTTATTATTCAGCTTTGTAAATATACGCTCTACATCGTGATTGTCCACAAAGTTATAAAGCATACAGCCTTCGTTCCTGTTTACACCCATATCCTGAAGACGCTTTACAGTATGTGCTATCTCAAAGTAGTTATGATCGTTATGACCTGAGTAAAGCGCTTTATGCAGATGATAATTGGTAACACTATGGAGGGTTCCTTCATTTACCCATCTCACATATTCGCCGTGGATGACTTCACCCATGAGCCAGAAATCAGGCTTTATGGTATTAGCCAGTCCTCTCAGTTGTTTCATAAAATCAAAATTCAGAACGTCTGCCGCATCCAGACGTATACCGTCCACATCAAACTCGGTGACCCAGAATCTTACTACATCAAAGAGATAATCACGTACAGTCTGGTTCCAGAGATTGAGCTTCACCAGGATGTTGTATCCGCCCCAGTTATCATAGGAGAATCCGTCATTAAACTCGTTGTTTACCCAGAAATTTACATTACAGAACCAGTCTTTATACTGCGAACCTTCCCTCTTCTCCTTTAAGTCCTTAAAAGCAAAGAAGTCTCGTCCCACATGGTTAAAAACACCGTCAAAAATGACTTTAATATCATTATCATGACATTTTTTAACAAATGCTTTTAAGTCATCGTTTGTTCCCAGACGGCTGTCAAGCTTGCGATAGTCAGTGGTATCGTATCCATGACTCTTTGATTCAAAGAGCGGTCCGATATATATAGCGCCACATCCTATTTCCTTTATATGAGGAATCCATTCCTCTATATCCTTCATACGGTTCACAGGTTCCCCATAAGGGTTATCAAACGGAGCTCCCGTCATACCGAGAGGGTATATATGATAAAATACAGTATCGTTATACCAAGCCATTTTTATCTTCCTTCTTTCAAAACCACAGGAACGGTTTCCAAAACCAAAATTCCGGTTACCGTCCCTGTGTTTGTTTTTTGAATTATTCGTAATCTACAACGTTTACCCACTTCATGAGAAGCTCCATCTCTTCCTCATGTCCCTTTACAGACTGTGAAGCTGCTACGATGGGGATCCACTTCTGAACATACTGCATAGCGGTATCGCTCTTCTTGCAGAAAAGCTTCAGATACTTCTCACCGGTCTCTGTATCATTGTTCAACCAGAAAAGAAGGTAGGTACGTGCTGCATCCGCTGATGCATTACCCTGAGTAGCATGTGCCCAGTCAAGAATATACATGGTGCCGTCATCTTTTACAATGATATTTGAAGGGTTAAAATCACCATGACATACTTTTACGTGCTTGGGCATACCCTCGAGACGTGTATGAAGCTCATATCTGGTGGTAGCATCAAGTGTGGTGGCACTGATCTTCCTGTTCATCTTGTCCTTCAATTTGTTAAGAAGAGGACAACGCTTGGACTGAACTTCGAGCTGAAGGTCAACGAACTTCTCGAGATATTCATCCTTCTTATCAGGATTCTCTTCCATCAGTTTATCAAGAGGTGTACCCTCTATGTATTCACTGACTATAGCCCATTTTCCGTCAACCAGAGTAACTTCTTTAAGCTTCGGGATATTAAGTCCTGTTTCCTCAATCCTGGCAGTGATCAGTGCCTCATTCAGCACGTCAGCCTTTGAATAACTCTCATCAAATACTTTTATACAATTATCTCCGTCACGGTAGATTTTCTTGTTCTTTCTGACAGATATGACATTTGATAAATTCATAGTTTTGCTTCCTTTCCGTTATTTATTGTTTGTTCCGATTCATCTATGCTATATTATGAAATCGGAATAAAACCCTGTTTTCAAATTAATCCAGAACAATACATAGTTAAGTATGCATCATACCTCTTCATGTTTTCCGTAATATGCGTTAAGGAACATCTGCTTGATCTCAGAGATGAGCGGATATCTCGGGTTTGCACCGGTACACTGATCGTCAAATGCCTGCTCTGACATCTCATCGAGACTCTTTAAGAATTCCTGCTCATCGGGAACATAATCCTTGATGGTCTTCTTGATACCGATTTTCTCTTTAAGTTCATTTACAGCGCCGATCAGAGCTTCTACCTTCTGCTCATCGTTCTTACCCTTAAGTCCCAGATACTCAGCTACTTCTGCATAGCGTCTTAATGTATGAGGATGATCGTACTGAGGGAATGTTCCCATCTTTACAGGTGCTTCTTTTGAATTGAACCTGATAACTTCCTCAAGCATCAGAGCATTTGCTACACCGTGTGCGATATGATGATATGCACCAAGCTTATGTGCCATGGAGTGACATACGCCGAGGAATGCATTTGCAAAGGCCATACCTGCCATAGTAGCGGCATTTGCCATCTTTTCTCTGGCCTTTACATTTGTTCCGTCCTCGTAAGCTATGGGCAGATACTCAAATATAACCTTAAGTGCCTGAAGAGCCAGACCGTCGGTATAATCGGTAGCCATCATCGAAGCATAAGCCTCGAGAGCATGTGATACCGCATCGATACCTGATGCAGAAGTCAGTCCCTTGGGTGCCGTCATCTGGAAGTCAGCATCTACTATAGCCATCTTCGGCAGGAGTTCATAGTCAGCCAAAGGATACTTTATACCATTGGACTCATCTGTGATAACCGCAAAAGGAGTAACCTCGGAACCGGTACCTGCAGATGTGGGAACTGCGATAAAGTAAGCCTTTTCGCCCATATGAGGGAATTTATAAATTCTCTTTCTGATATCTACGAAACGCATTGCCATATCTTTGAAGTCTGCTTCGGGATGCTCGTAAAGAAGCCACATTATCTTGGCTGCATCCATAGCCGAGCCGCCACCGATAGCGATGATAACATCGGGCTCAAAACTCTTCATGAGTTCGGCACCGGCCTTGGCACTTCTAAGTGTAGGGTTAGGCTCTACATCACTGAATGTAGCATGAACTATACCTAATTTATCGAGTTTATCTGTTACGGGCTTGCACATACCGGATTTGAAGAGGAAGCTGTCTGTTACGATAAATGCTCTCTTCTTGTCCATATCGCTCTTGAGCTCATCAAGTGCTACTTCCATGCAGCCTTTCTTTATGTATACCTTTTCAGGTGCTCTGAACCAAAGCATGTTTTCTCTCCTTATCGCTACAGTCTTGATATTCAGCAGGTGTTTGATACCTACGTTCTCACTTACTGAGTTGCCGCCCCATGTACCGCAGCCAAGTGTTAGCGAAGGAAGAAGTTTGAAGTTATACAGATCTCCTATACCACCCTGTGACGAAGGAGTATTTACTACTATACGACAGGTCTTCATACGCTCCTTGAACTCATCAAGGATATCCTGCCTGCTGTTTATATCGAGATAAATGGAAGAAGTATGTCCGTATCCACCGTCTGCTATCAGTCTCTCTGCCTTTGCAAATGCATCCTGGATGTCCTTTGCTTTGTACATTGCAAGAACAGGGCTGAGTTTTTCATGAGCGAACTCTTCGCTAAGTTCTACGGATTCAACTTCACCGATCAGAACCTTTGCAGACTCGGGAACCTTTACACCTGCCAAAGCAGCGATGGTATGAGCTTTCTGACCTACTATCTTGGCATTCAGTGAACCGTTGATGATGATGGTCTTACGAACTTTTTCAGTCTCTGCGGGATTTAAGAAATAAGCACCGCGATATGCAAATTCTTTCTTTACCTTCTCATATACATCCTTAAGAACGATAACAGACTGCTCGGAAGCACAGATCATACCGTTATCAAATGTCTTGGAATGAATGATAGAGTTAACTGCAAGAACTATATCAGCACTGGAATCAATGATGGCAGGAGTATTACCTGCGCCAACGCCCAATGCCGGCTTACCTGACGAATATGCAGCCTTTACCATACCGGGACCTCCGGTAGCAAGGATGATATCCGAAGACTTCATGAGAAGGTTTGTCATCTCAAGCGAAGGAACATCTATCCAGCCGATGATACCTTCGGGAGCACCTGCCTTTACAGCTGCCTCCAAAACTATCCTGGCAGCTTCTATAGTGGACTTTTTAGCCCTGGGATGAGGGCTTATGATAATACCGTTCCTAGTCTTAAGACATACCAGCGTCTTAAATATAGCAGTAGAAGTAGGGTTCGTAGTAGGGATAACTGCTGCTACCAGACCTATGGATTCTGCTATCTTCTGAATACCCATAGCCTTATCTTCTTCGATAACGCCACAGGTCTTTGCATCTTTGTAGGCATTGTAGATGTATTCGGAAGCAAAGCTGTTCTTTATAACCTTGTCTTCTACACATCCCATACCGGTCTCTTCAACAGCCATCTTTGCCAGCGGAAGTCTGGCAGCACATGCAGCTGTAGCCGCTGCCTTGAAAATGGCATCAACTTTTTCCTGTGAGAACTCGGCAAACTCCGCCTGAGCCTTTCTGACATTCGCCATCAGCTCTTCGAGCTTCTCAACACCGTCAACAATCATTTGTTCCATAGTGCTTTCCTCTTCTTTCATAATATTTTGTACATTATATCTAATTTACCACTTATACGGCTTTCTGTCAAGTAAACATCTGTATCCGTGCCCGGTCAAAGTCACCTCGAAAACGCCTTCAGCGTTTCCTCGGTAACAAAACCCCGGAGGAAAAGCTCTTCCTCCGGGATAGGATAAATATATGTCATTAAATTTCTTAAACAGGCATGGCTAGAAGTCCGCATATCTCATCAGCAACTGGGAATAGGCGTTCTCTAAGCATTGCTACGATTGCGGGTGCCACTGCTTTTGCCCTTCCTCCAAATGCAAGTGTTGTAGCCATACGTACAAGTGCAAAGGCACCGCATCTCTTGCTGATCAGTTCCAGTCTCTGAGAATCCGTAGTTCCATAATATGTTGAAAGCATGATACCCCATACCTGCTTAGACATCTCATAGTCGATACCTATGGTTTCACGTACTGTCTCAGGCCTGTTCATACCGCTGAGGTACATAGTGAGGAACGCACCGCCTATATCATACAGAGCATTACCACGGCTTATATCTGCCATATCTATAAGCACCAGTTCTCCGTCCGACTGAACCATGACATTATTGGGATGATAGTCGCCGTGTATCATACCGCTTCCATCAGGAATTGAATTTATCAGCTTGATGATTTTTGCATTTTCTTCATCCGTAAAGTATTCTTTGGCTTTTTCTGCCCTATCCAAATATATCTGTTTGATATCACCGTATAGTTTAGGATCAGCCTCAGTAGAATTAAGTGTTTTAAGCAATGTACCGAACTTTACTGCGTATTCCTGAAGTCTGTCCGGATGTTCCGTGATGAATTTAGAAACAGTCGTAGCTCCTGCAAGTTCAAATACAAGCCCGTAACCTTCCTCGGTTTCTACTATATCAAATGCTATAGCTGAAGGAACTCCGTTTACAAAAGCATTTTTAGCATATTCACGTTCCTTCTCGATCACAGACAGCGGACTGTTATCATGATATATCTTGATAATGGTCTCAGCATCAAGTCTGTATACGTTACCGTGACCACCCTGGCCTATCTTCTCACAGCCTGCTATGGATACTTTTCTAAGAGCTTTTTTTACATTTAAGAGTTCGGTGAATCCTGTAGTCTCAAATATCTCGTACAGGTCACGCGAAACATTGTAAATAGTTATGGGATTTCCTTTACTCTTCTGTGCCTTTAACAGAACCCTGAGTCCGGCACTCGATATATATTCGAGATCAGTCGCATCAAAAGATATCTCTTTGTCTGCATTCTTATCAAAAATCTCCAGGATCTCAGTTTCTGTCTGTGAAGCATTGTTGGAATCAATCCTTCCTTTAAGAGCAATGATCACTTTTCCGTCATGTTCGTTAATTGTCATAATACGACTCCTTTCATCTTCAAAGTCACCTCGAAAACGCCTTCAGCGTTTCCTCGGTAACAAAACGATGCTTCGCATCTTCTGTTTTGTTATACTCCCACATCTATCCTCTGACCGGCTATTCCTGCGGCGGCATCCATACTTTTGGCATTGGCACCGTATGGATTGTTTTCAGAGTACTTTATGGATGAGTAGGTTGTTCCACCGGATACATAGCTTCTGCCACACTCGGGGCATATCGCCATATGGATAGCCACTCCGGTACTCATAACTTTTCCGTCATTCATGGCTGCCTTTTTGTAGGCATTTGATACATGCTCACCCTCATGTGAACGGACCGCTGCTCCCGCAGCCTCAGGAGAGATATGTGCAGCTGATTTAAATGATACATTTTCATCGGAGCCGTCCTGATACATACGGCTGGCACAGGTACTGCACTCTATACGCCCTGTCTTCTTCAAGCCCTTGATCTCAGATTCACTGAGCCCGGCTTCTCTGGCTTCCTGCTCATTCGTCACAGAATATGGTGATACCGTATTCTGTGCCACACGGTAAGCATCGAAACGTTCATTTCCTACACCGTATATCATATAGGCTCCTCCTTCCTAAGATATTATGTATTCTTAAAAATATACTATTCGTTAAGGTATATATAAATTTATTATACCATAATTTATACGATTATTCAACCTGTTTTTAGACGGAAAAGAGATGGAGCTTACTAGGTACTTCATCTCTTTCTTACTAGCTATTTTCCTATGTATAGAAAATTTATATTATATCGGTTGACGGATAATTCGGTGTAGAAACCGATGCCGTGTAACCA
>JAEEKN010000445.1 GCA_016282435.1 Lachnospiraceae bacterium
AAGGAAAGGGTGTGCAGCTATAATATCTGAAGCAATCTCTTTAACGATTTCTGAATGGGGGAAGCTATAATTCTTTTTATGAGTACTGGTAGCATATAAATTATAGCCGACTCTGGTAATGGCTCCTTTTGATAGAAGCGTGTCAATCAGATGATTGACCATGCTTACGGTAGTATTGGCATTCTGCTTCTGTAAAGTAGATAGCAAGGTTGTACGGGAAAAAGGAGTTGAGCAGGAAATATTATTTATGATTGTATCAGCTAACGTCATCATAAAGCCTCCTTTCCGGGTAAAATGGCAGTAAATGTAAATTACTGCCGTTTTATCCACAATCCAATTATAATATATGAAAACCCGTTTGTCAATGGGAAAAACGGCAGTAAACACGAATTACTGCCGTTTTTCCTTATTTTCCCTCTTGGGCCAGACGAACTGATAGCTTTATTTTTCAAGTTTTTTTATCTCCGAAAATCTGAGAAGTGTTACTGATGTAATCGCTAGCAGGATACCGGAGATAAGTATCATGATAGCTGCGCCTCTGCCCACGCCTTTTTCAGTCAGGGCTCCGAGACCGTCAGCCGCTACTCCTGAAACAGTATAGGCTACAACATATCCCAGCTGAGACAGGAAGCCGATGAAGCCCCAGGCTCTGCCTTGAAGTTCATCCGGTATGTTGGTCCTCGCCAGGTAGTCCATACAGTTATTGGCTATAGGCAGCATAGCAAAAAACAGGGAACCGAAGATGCAGATAGGTATGATATTTTCTATCAGCGACATTCCTATCATGAATATGCCTGCCAGAAAAAATGAAATGCGAAGGACTCTTACATATCCCTTTTTTATACCGAAAATACCAAGGATCAACGCTGCGGCAAGCATTCCGCAGGCACATACCGATTCAGCGATTCCAAGTGTTTTCGAGTCTGCAAACGATAAAACCATCGGCTCAACGAGTATCTGAAGGATTCCCATAAACATGGAGATAGTCGATGAAACTATGATTAACAAAAACACACCTTTTCTGCCATGAACAGCCTGCCATCCTTCTTTCATACTCGCAAAAAACGGCTGCTTGTCCACGTTTTGATTGGTCAATATCCCCTTTCTGACTATAGCTGTTGTCGTAATAGTAACAAAAAAGGTGCATATATCTATGATCAGTAAAAGGGAAATATCACTTACTGTAAGCAATAATCCGGCTATGACCGGAGAAAACAGATATCTCGCACTGGCTGCCAGCGATACAAGTCCGTTTGCCTTTGAAAACTCTTCCTTTGTCAGTATATCCGTAACAGTAGATCTGTATGAAGGCTCCAAAAGTGAAGAAAAAACAGCGCTCACAAAAACACCTATACATATCTGTACGAGAGTTGCTCCTCCGCATTTCATACATATCAGTATAAAAAGTATCCCAAGTCCGGAACATCCGTCGCCTATCATCATGAGCATTCTTCTGTCAAAACGGTCAGCGAGTACTCCTGCCGGAACGCTTAAAAGAAGTGTTGGAAGGAATCCGAGCAAAGTCACAAGAGCCATGCCCGCAGCACTTCCGGTCTCATTAAACACATATATTCCGAGACCGAAACTGGTAAGCCCACCGCCTATTGATGATATAAGTTCACCTGTCCATAGCAGCATAAACTTTTTATATCCCCTGCTCATTTTAATTCTCCCTTACCGAACTGTGTCTCTAAGAGTCTGCCAACGTGATCTGTTTCAAAGAACATTTTCTTTTTGCACAAAACGATTATCACCGTAGCGATCACAACGACTAAAGTTTCAACACATTTTGTTTCGGGAGTCATGGCTATTTTTTCCTGCATAAAGTTCACGAAAAGATGGAAGATCATACAAGCGAGTATAGAACGGTCACTTACGAGATATACCCAGGTAATGATAAACCCGAGCAGTATTCCACTCACGAAGAAATTGATGACGTACAGAGGATTTACCATAAGCCCTGCCTGATATGTTCCCTCTATAAAAATAAGCGGCAGATGCCAGAGAGACCAGAATACGCCGAAAACCATGGATTCCCAGAACCAGTTCATATACTGTCCGATGGAATCCTCACAGTATCCCTTCCAACCGACTTCCTCGATGATCGATGCCAGAAGAATCGTGACAAAAGCCGTACCGATTCCTACTCCGGTGAACGAAAAGTCTTCTGTGAATGAAAACTGGTCAAGTGACTGTCCGAACAAAGTTGAGAGAAGGATTGTTGCAACTATGATGAGGGCAAAAACACCGATACTCAAAAATACATTTATCCACTTTACTTTATAAAATCCTATAATCTTGTTTTTTAAATCCTGCTTTAATTCCTTGGAACCGGATTTTAATACAAATACTGTGGAGACTACGCCCGGTGCCAAAAGACCGATAAACATGAGTGGGCCTCCTATATCTCCGGGTAAAAACATTGCCGGTATCCAGAAAATCCAGGTAAAGAAATATGCACAAAGGAAAAACTTTACGGGCTTAAAAATATATTTGTCTTTTGTCTTGTTCGTCGTACTATTATTCATCGTTTATTTCCTCCTGATATCAATTCTTTGACAAAGCTCATGGTCCCGGGCTGTGCCCCAAGTATCTTCTCTGTCACATCTATGAATGCGGTCACTTCGTTTTCTGTAAAATCATCTTCATCAAATAATCGGGAACAGATGATAAGTATCATCTTCACGCGTTCCTCAATCTGCTCGCACTCAAATACTCCGGCCCGGTTACCCTCCCACACTACCTCTGAGAGAAGCGGTACTGCTTCCTCTATCAGTCTTTTGTTAAGCTTTTCATGGAGTATGATATTCTCATTTGACTCTACAACCTGTGCGATATTCTGTTCTTCCTGTCCCGGACGAAGTGAGTATATGACAGCGGCCACTTTCTGGGGAATCGGCATCCGGCTTGCTACTACTCCTTTTGCGTTTGCCACCTCCTCGTTTATCATCATATCTATTACGGCCTCTAAGGTATCCTCTTTGCTAGGAAAATAATAATAGTAAGTTCCTTTTGCGATACCGGCCTCAGCTATGATCTCATCAACACTCGTGTTATCATAGCCTTTCTCAATGAACATTTTATAGGCTATTTTTAATAGTTCCTGTTTTCTCTGTTCGCCTTTTTTCATGTTACGTTCCTTTCCTGGGATGTTAAAAATCACAACTCGTAAACAATTTCACAAAATCGACTTGTGGTCGGTTTTTATTATAATATAACACGTATTTTTTATTTGTCAAGTACTTTTTTCGACTTTTAGTCGATTTTTATTTTCACAAAGAAAAAGGCAGTCTCTCACAGCTGCCCTTGCTATCTCACATATTTGTTTTTGTTACCTACTTTCTAAAGCAAAATGTTATTTATATGCCACAAATTCATAAATATTCTTGATTTGTGGCACATATTTATTCTTTTTAAACATATCGACGGCGTTGACTTACAAACCGCATAAAAAAAGGAGCCCACAAAGGCTCCTCTTTACGTCCACGATGCGATTCGAACGCACGACCTACCGCTTAGGAGGCGGTCGCTCTATCCTGCTGAGCTACGCGGACTTACCCGCTAAGGTTTCCCAAAGCAAAGGTATCTTACCATATTTTGGTATATTAGTCAAGTTTTTGGCACAATTTTGTAAATTTTTCTTTAGATGCCAGTGTGCATCCGGGCTACGCCCCATCCCAAGAACAACCAGAACAGAGGGTTCACCGTGACACAACTGTCATTGATAAATCCGCAAAGCATAAATCCTATGAGCCCGGCAAACAGACCGATATCTATAAACTCAAGGCTGACTGTTCCTTCTGTAATGCTTTTCCGTAAAGTTTTCCTGATATTTTTTAGTATTCCAACTATATAATATATGAACAATACAAGTACAGCTATCAGCGCAGGTACACCGTCAGAACAGGCTATCTGAAGATACCAGTTGTGAGGACGGTCAATAACATATTTACAACTGCCATGTGTATTCATGAGGCCGACCATCTCGTTCTGCCTGAACCTGAAAGCGAATGTTCCGTTACCTCCGCCGACTATCAGCGAATTTTTAAGTATCGGAAGAGCCTGAGCCCAGATATATCCTCTGCCCGTCGCAAAGGAATATATTCCTTCAAGTCCTGTAACCGCGGGCTGGGGGATTTCGTCAAGAAGCGTGCCTCCCTGACCGAAGGGTTTTAGTCCTTCATAGGTTATGTAAAACTCCACGGTTCCCATATATCCGAAATCAAATATTGCCAATTCCTTGTCAACAGATATCCGGATATCTTTGAACCTTTCATCTGTGAATCTAAATCCACTCACTTCTTCCCGGATATTTGTCTTTTTTAATATAGTAGGAACTTTTTCTTCCAGCTTCACGGTTCCGTCTGTAAAGATAAGCGCATCCGCAAAGTCTTTTTCGCCGTATACTCTGTAGCATTCCTGAAGGATCTCATCATCTACGGATACTTCCAGACATTTCTCATCAGAATACAGTTTTAATACACCGTTATCTATCTCCGCTTTACTCAACCGGTACAAGCCCTGCTCATCATCCAGGCTTGCAATTTCAGTGATCCCGTCCTCTCCTGTCTTCTCGGTGACCTCAGCTTCCGAGGCATTTTCCGTTTCATTTGTCCGCGAAGAGTATGTGGGAACTATCTTTGACAATACTATAAGTAAAATTCCTATGACCACTATTGCTCCAAAGGATATAATACTCTCTGTTTTCTTTCTACGCGTGTAGTCTAGGTTTGAACTTTCTCCGTTTTCCGGACCGCCAAGTTTTTTCCTACCGAGTAGTAAAAAGACTATCACTGCTTCAATCGGCAATGTCACTGCAAGCGCCACCATAGCGACTTTCGAATCAGACCACTTTACTGCCAGGATCAAAATTCCACCGGCAGCTGAGTACAACCATTTCCTGATTCCTTTTCTTTGAAGGATCACTGAATACAGAACCGGAAGGATCAGTGCACAGAATCCGCCGAGAAATCCCGGATTATGGAAAGTCAAACATATCTGTCCGATAAAGTTCTCGTTTTTTATCCCCTCTGCTATCTTCCTGTTTTCTTCCGATGATATCAAGGTCTGAACTATCGGGATTTCCAGCAGTGGTTTATAGAATATTTCTATCAGTGTGAGAACAGCCGTGATCAAGGATAATGCGACAACTGCCTTCTGAAAAATCTTTTCAGCACTGAGAGATACCTTAGTATCCGTCTCCCTTTTCAGGAATATGATTGCAAATATAAATATCAACGCATAACAAAGAATGGCAAGCAATCCTTCATATTCCGAGTTCGCGCCCCAGAACGCCGTCTCTTTGTAATCACTCAGCACAAAAGATAATACAGAAAAAACTATGTACACTCCTATGCATATAAAAGGAAGTTTTAAATTCTTTATCCGGTCCCTGTCGAGTTTTATAATTTTGTCAGGGAATATTCTCTCTCCCAGAAAATACAATATAACCGCACCGGAAAAAACCGCCAGTACTATCTCCTTCGGAAAAAGAAACAGATCGATGATCTGACCTTTCTTGTTTGAAAAGAATGAAGCTTCAATCTCAGGTATTTTTTTCACGACCACTCTGGTAATAAACGGATATATACTCCAGAATAAGGCACAGATGATCAGAAATATCTGTCGGTATCCAGGTTTTTTATTCCCCGGTTTTTTAGTTTTAGTTTTTTTGTTCATTTTTTATTTGTACTATTTTATTAATCAGCAGTTTACTGCCCCTCATCCGGGTGCTTTCAATACTTTTCCTCATTTAGAGCACTACTTCTCCCTGCATCCAGATAACTCCCTTGAATCTCATTCCCGGTGTAGGGAATCCCAAAAGGTCTTCCGCATTTATCAGTGTTTCAAAAGGTATATCATTGCATACAAGATTCAGTTTCCAGAGCAGTTCTCCAGTTTCCTCATTTCGAAGCTGACGTGCTGCGGTGATATTTGCCAGGACTGTATAAAGATCCGACTCCGAACCGTAAGGAATGAATGTCGTCTCCACTATGGAAAACAAATCTTCATGCTTTATCCTTTCATTTAGCAAAGCATTGTTGTTCATCTCATTCATCGCCAGATAATCAAGTGCTTCCGTGTTTCCGTTTTTCGCATCATCCAGCAGCTGGTTTTTCACCGCATTGTCTATCTTGTTTGCTATGTGTGCATAAATTCGTTTCTGTGTCGGAAGAATTACTTTTCCATTCAGGGCCAGGGAAGAAAGTTTTATTTTTTTATCATTGACTATGACTTTATCCCCTTTTTCCATAAAGTCCACAATGTTGTGCAGGTAAAAAATCAACGATACTCCCAGATGGATATCGTCGGTCATTCCGGTATACGCATCCGAATCCACTTTTTTGTGTATGAATATTTCACCCTCATCCAATCCTTTTAAACTGCTCTTTAAAAAAGGATAATAGTTTCCGATATGGAATACTCCTTTATCGTCTTCTTCACCTCTGACTACAACACCTATGTTTTCCGCGAAACACTTCTGGTATTCCACAAAAACTCTCCCGTTGTTCCTGATAAGGGACCTGTTTGTATCAGCCCGTGACACTACATCCTTTATCAGAGTCTCCAATTCCATCTGGCTCTGCTTCTTGCTAAAGCCTATAGATTTCATAAATGAATGCATTCTTTTACGGCTCCTTTTGTGAACCTTAGTTTTTTAGTCGTCCAGACAGCTTCTTCTTTCTTTAGCACGTTCAAGTGCTTTTTTCTCTTCTTTGCTCAGGATGACATAGGATTCTCCTCTGATAATTTCTTTTACATATGTGTAACATCCACCTATCTCGTTATGAACAGATGACAGGACAAATCCATCATTGTTATCCGTAAGCATACAAAGGGCGAAGCTGAGTTTTCCTCCCATTCCTTCAAATGCGTCATATTTATTTACCGCAAATTTCTGGAATGCGAATGTGCTGTATTCCTTTAGTTCTTTTACTATATCATTGTTTTCGGTTACCGTCTTTTTTACTTCTTCGAGTTCCTTGAATTTCCCAAGGATTGCTTTTTCCATGCTTTTACCGTCATTTCCCTGGAGGAACTGATCCTGTCTTTTTTTGTACTTCAGCATCAGGTTTCTCATGGATAGACAATATAAAAACATTCCGATTACAAGAAGGAATAAAATGATTATCAGATAACTTCCATCTATTCCTATTTTACTAAATAAATCCATTCTAATTCCCTCCGGAATAGTAAATGTCATTTACATTACTACATATAAGATATAGCTAAGACAGATTACAAATATAGTTGTCATTTTATATTCCACCACTATATATAGTATTGATGTCCAAATTATCTCTTAATGATATCATAGAGCTTTTCAAATTCATCTGTAGAATTGAACTCTATCAGAATTTTACCCTTGTTATGGCCATTCTCTTTGATTTCTACCTTTGCTCCGAGTATCGTTCTCAGATTGTTCTCGTATTCTCTATAGACTGCATCACTCACAGCTGATTTTTTACCTCTTGCTGTATTTGACTTGTTTGTCATCTGTTTTACCAGTTTTTCAGTCTCACGAACGCTTAGCTTTTCATCTATGATCTTCATAGCGGTATCATACTGAAGCTGACCATCTGTTAATCCGAGAAGTGCTCTGGCATGTCCTCCGGAAATGAGTCCGTTCACTACCAGATCCTGTACTTTTTCATCAAGCTTAAGTAATCTCAGTGAGTTGGTAACTGCCACACGGCTCTTTGATACTCTTTCTGCTACTTCATCCTGCTTCAGATTGAATTCTTCGATAAGAGCCTTATAAGCCATAGCTTCTTCAATATCATTCAGGTCTTCTCTCTGGATATTTTCTATAAGAGCTATCTCATATTGTTCGTTCTCCGAAATATCTTTGATGATAACAGGTACATCTTTAAGCTTTGCCAAACGACATGCACGCCATCTTCTCTCACCTGCTATGATCTGATACATGTCACCGGCCTTCTGAACTATAATAGGTTGGATTAATCCATGCAGCTTTATAGACTCAGATAATTCACCGAGTGCATCCTCATCAAACTTCTTTCTGGGCTGATTTGGATTCGGCTCTATCTTATTAATATTAACTGTAGATATACCGGTGTTTGTAACTACAGTCTCGTCGATATCCTGCTTCTTTACTTCGACATTCTCAGGTATATCGTTGCTGATAGGAATCAAGCTATCAATACCTTTACCAAGTCCAAATGATTTAGTGGTTTTCTTTGCAGGTGTTTTGGGTGTTTGTTTCTTATTATCTGTCTTCGTGGTCTTTTTAGAGTTGTTCTGTTTTTTCGGTGCCATTATCTTTTCTCCTCCGTTTGTGTAAATGTTTCATGTGAAACATATTTTAAAAACTTTATTTCATTTTATTATCTATAATTGGATTTGTCAATATATATTTTCAATTTCGTAGGAATGTTTCATGTGAAACATTTAAGAAAAAGAATATAAGACAATATCTCACTCGAAAACGCCTTCAGCTTTTCCTCGGTAATAAAACACTACTTTGCATCTTCTGTATTTGTTATATTTATTGTAAAACTATTATAATTGTCCTTATATCATTTAATGTTTCACATGAAACATTTTGACTGTAACTCTTCTGAATTTTTTATTGACTGTTTTATAAGTGTTTCATTAGGAATGTTTCATGTGAAACATTCCTAATGAAATATAATATATAAACTTTTTTTAGCATTTGTATGATGTTTCAATGTTTCACATGAAACATATCTGTGAATAAAAAATTTACCGGATTCTTTTATAATAGAATCATTGAGTTTTTTGTTAAAACTCACACGTAATAAACTTTAATGTTTCATGTGAAACATTAAAGTTTAGAGTATAAATATGAAATTAAATATATTACTCAAATACTGCATAATATGAACGACCAAAATTATTTTTGAAACGGTATATAAATAACACCATTAAAAAAAGGGAATGTTTCATGTGAAACATTCCCTGACATCATTATTTCTTTTTGAATAATCCTTTAAGTCCTGAAGACTTTTTGTTTTTACTGTCATCTATAGGTTTTGAAACTTTATTATCATTTTGAAGTACTTCTTCACACAGAGCATCATATGCTTCAGCTCCTGGTGATTTTTTATCATAAAGACATATCGGTAACCCGTGGCTGGGTGCTTCTGCAAGTCTGACATTTCTAGGTATGATAGTAGCAAAGATATTTTGTTTTAAATTCTTACGAACATTCTCAACCACCTGAAGTGAGAGATTGGTTCTGGCATCATACATAGTAAATACAACACCATCCATTATAAGATTTGGATTCAGTCTTTCTCTTACGAGATTGATAGTATATAAAAGTTGTGATAATCCTTCAAGTGCATAGAATTCACACTGTATAGGAACTATTATTGAATTAGCTGCCGTCATAGCATTTACTGTCAATACATTCAATGAAGGAGGACAATCAACTATGATATAGTCATAATCGTCTATGACTTCCTTTATTTTTTCTTCAAGTATATGTTCCTTATTTGTAAGTCCTATAAGTTCTATATCTGCACCGGCAAGCTGCACGCTGGAAGGAACCACTTTCAATCCATCTATTACGCTGTCAAGGATACATTCTTTTATAGTACATTCTCCGATGATCATCTGATAGACGCTCTTTTTTACTTTGTTTTTATCTATTCCCAATCCACTTGTGCAATTACCCTGAGGATCGCTGTCTATTGCCAGTACTTTCATCCCATGCTGTGCCAAAGCAGCAGACAGGTTGATTGCAGTAGTAGTTTTGCCAACACCGCCTTTTTGGTTCGCAATAATTATAACCTTTCCCATTTTTCACCTCTTAGATGGCTGTTTTCAACCTTAATAACTTATTAGAAATTCCATTAACAATCCCTAATACTATATATAGTATTCATTATTTGTGTACATACTATAAGTAGAAAATTAATATAAATAAATGAAAACCAATAATTTTCTAAATAACCGACGTCTCATTTTGCTGCTTTGCAGTTACCAAATCATTTTTTCTGTAACGGTTGCTTAAATGGTTTGCCTCCGCCTCTCGGATATTTTGAATCTGTTTTATGTACTTTCTTTATATCTATCAGGAGCCTGGAATAGTTTTCATCCGCCTCTTTATTATCATTTTCATTCAAAAGGAATTCTACTTCTTTATCTACAGAACCCCCAAGTGCCTTTATACAATATGAAGCTGCTTCCAGTTCTTCTTTTCCTTTTGATCCTTTGTAGGATATAAATCTGCCGCCTGTCTTGCAGAACGGAAGAGCAAGTTCGCATAAAGTGGTAAGTTCTGCAACAGCTCTAGATACTACTATATCATATTTTTCACGATAATCAAGCTTTCTTCCAAATTCTTCGGCACGTCCGTGCAGGGTTCTGATATTTTGAAGAGCAAGTTTATCTATTACTTCATCAAGAAATGTCAGTCTTTTCTGAAGAGAATCAAACAGTGTGATACTTAGACCCGGGTAAACTATCTTTAACGGTATTCCCGGGAATCCGGCTCCCGTACCTATATCTATTACATCAAAATTTTTATTCTCCAGTTCTATAACTTTACATATAGAAATACTGTCGACAAAATGTTTTGTAACAAACTCTTCGAAGTCGGTGATGGCTGTGAGGTTCATCACTTTATTTTTCTCAACTATCATTTCATAATACATGAGAAGTTGTTCGGATTGTCTGTCATCAATTCTTATCCGACAGTTCATCTCTATTTGATTTTTAATGTAAGATATTTTGTCCACGTAATTCTCCTGTAAACCTGTCATATGACAAAACGCTGAATGTAAATCAAAATCAATCACAGAACCGTCCCTCTGATTGATTTATAGTTTCATAAATACAACGAGTACATTTATGTCTGCCGGTGATACTCCGGATATACGCGAAGCCTGTCCGATGGAAACGGGACGGATTTTCTTCAGCTTCTGTCTGGCTTCTATACGGAGTGAAGGTACTTTATCATAGTCGAAATCGGCAGGTATTTTTTTCTTTTCCAGTTTCTTGTACTGTTCAACCTGTTTTATCTGGCGGCTGATATATCCTTCGTATTTAAGTTCAATGTTTATCTGTTCAGCTATGGTTTCATCCAGATCAGGATGTTTTTTATCGATAGGCTTTATTATAGAATAGGAGAGTTCCGGTCTTCTGATAAGTTCCGCCAAAGTGATACCGGATGTCAGTTCTGTACTGTTGTATTCTCTTAAGAATGACAGAACATTTTCGCTTGTTCCTACACTGGTATTTTTCAGCCTGTCTATCTCTTCATCGATAATTCTCTGTTTTTCTACAGTTTTTTCGTATCGCTCTTTACTGATCAAACCTACCCTGTACCCGTATTTTGTAAGTCTCAGATCGGCATTGTCCTGTCGCAGGAGTAATCTGTATTCCGCACGGGAAGTCATCATCCTGTATGGCTCTTCTGTTTCTTTTGTGACCAGATCGTCTATCAGAACTCCGATATATCCGTCGGAACGGTCCAGAACCAAAGGTTCTTTTTCCAAAAGCTTCATGGCAGCATTTATTCCGGCAATGATACCCTGGGCTGCAGCTTCTTCATATCCGGAACTTCCGTTACTCTGTCCGGCACTGAACAGACCGCTGATATTTTTAAATTCCAAAGTGGGCAAAAGTTCTGTAGCGTTTATGCAATCATATTCTATGGCATATGCGTTACGAACTATTTTTGCATTCTCGAGTCCTGGAACAGAACGATACATCTTGTACTGAACGTCTTCGGGGAGACTGCTGGACATACCCGATATGTACATCTCGTTTGTATAATTGCCTTCCGGTTCTATAAATACCTGATGGCGGTCCTTGTCTGCAAAACGCATGACTTTATCTTCTATGGAAGGACAGTATCTGGGACCGACTCCTTCTATAGCACCTGAAAAAAGAGGAGAGCGGTCAATGTTATCCCTGATGATCTTATGTGTTTCCTCATTTGTATAAGTGAGCCAGCAGGATACCTGGTCCCTGGCTAATTCTTCGGGAGTATTTTCAAAAGAGAAGGGCGTGATTTTCTCATCACCGAATTGTTCCTCCATCTTTGAAAAGTCGATGCTTCTTTTATCTATTCTGGCAGGAGTTCCTGTCTTAAACCGGCGCACGTCTATTCCGAGATTTATAAGAGATGCGGTCAATGCATTAGCTGCGGGTAATCCGTTCGGCCCCGTATATTTGCTGACTTCCCCGTAAATACATCTGGCTTTCAGATATACACCTGTGCAGAGAATGGCTGCCTTACATGGATAAATATTGTCGGAAGTGGTCTTGACTCCCGTAACCTTTTTTATCTGTATACCCGAACTATCTAACGCAGTATTTTCCGATTCTTCCACCAATATCTCGGATACTTCATCCTGTCTTATGGTAAGATTTTCTGTATTTTCGAGGACTTTACGCATGGAAGATGAGTATTCTTTTTTGTCGGCCTGGGCACGGAGTGAATGCACAGCAGGACCTTTCGAGGTATTGAGCATTTTTGACTGGATAAAAGTCCTGTCTATATTTTTACCCATTTCTCCGCCCAGTGCATCTACTTCACGTACAAGATGTCCCTTAGATGTTCCACCAACATTGGGGTTACAGGGCATCATCGCTATACTGTCAACACTTACGGTAAATACTATGGTCTTTAATCCAAGTCTTGCACATGCCAGGGCTGCCTCGCATCCTGCATGTCCCGCACCTATAACGGCTACATCATAATCCTCGTATTGCATATCTGTTCCTCTGCTTATTTATTTTCCCATGCAAAAATCACTGAATATCCTGTCTGCCAGGTCATCTTCGACACTTTCACCTATTATCATTCCGAGAGCTTCATAGGCATCCATCATGTCTATGGTCAAAAAATCTTCACTGACTCCCGATTCTATTCCGGCAAGTACATTGTTTACTGAATCCCCGGCTTTTATCAACAGCTCACGATGTCTCTGATTGGTGATAATGACATCGTCCTCATTTTGTATACTACCACTGTAGAACATATTTTTTATTATGTTCTTTAATATTTCTATACCTTCTCCCGTAAGAGAGCTTATCTGCACAGTTTTTTCCAAATCTGTTATATCATCTACAGATTCTTTTATGGAATGATCACCTTTTACCAGATCACTCTTATTATATACCAAAATGATTTTTTTGTCTTTTATTTCTTCCAATATTTTTTTATCATCACCGGTCACGCCCTCATTCAGGTCCACAACATACAATATGAGGTCAGCATTTTCGGCTTCTTTTTTTGCTTTATCCACACCTATTTTTTCGATAACATCTGCAGTATCTCTGATTCCTGCAGTATCGATGATGTTCAGAACCACATCTCCCAAAGAAACAGTCTCTTTTAAGACATCCCTGGTGGTACCCGCTATATCGGTCACTATGGCACGGTCTTCGTTTAGTAAAGCATTTAAAAGAGAAGATTTACCCGCATTCGGAAGACCCAGAATACATGTATTTATGCCTTCGTTTATAAGTTTACCCTCATCAAAGGAGCCTATAAGCTTCCTTAATTCTAAAGATATATTTTTTATCTCATCAGAAAGACTGTCCGTAAAACCATCCAGGCTAATATGTTCCGGATCATCGAGAGCCGCTTCTATATACGCAGTCTTTGATATCAGTGTTTCCCTTAATCCGATGATTTTATCCTTTACCTGACCTTTAAGCTGCTTTACGGAATTTTTCAGAGCCAGATTGCTTTTTGCATTTATGATATCTATTACGGCTTCTGCCTGCGACAGATCTAGTCTTCCGTTCAGGAATGCACGTTTTGTAAATTCTCCGGGTTCGGCAAGTCTTGCTCCGTTCTTTAACACCAGTTCCAGTATCTTCTTTGTCACCAGAATACCGCCATGACAGTCAATCTCTATGACATCTTCACGGGTGTATGAATGAGGAGCCTGCATTTTTAACAGAAGAACCTCATCTACGATTTTACCGGTATCACTTTTTAACTCTGTATCTGTTTGTTTTTCAACTATATATCCATAGTTTACCGAAAACTTCCCCATACCGGCTACATTTTTTCCGCTGACACTCTTAAATATCCGGTCAGCTATCTCAAATGCACTATCCCCGCTCATACGTATAATATTTATTCCTGAACCGGTGAGACCTGTACATATGGCAGCTATCGTCTCTTTTTCATAAATCATCTGAGTCTTCATATAAATGATACCCTCCGACAACAAAGGGCTACCGCATTTGCGGCAGCCCTCGAAGTCCAAAAAATCAAGCGTTTTCCTCTTTTTTCTCGGCCGCTGCCTTAGCTGCTGCCTTAGACTCTAAGTACTCTGCATAATCTTTCTTGTAATCGGTACTGTAATCCTTTGTATCTGCACCGTATTTCTTGTGGAATTCACGGCTGCTGCTGATTTTCTTTTTGTTGTTGGAATTACCGTAAGGCTTTCTTCCACCATGAAATCTCTGTCTGTTGTTATCAGGAAGACGAACTCCCTTTTTCAAGGTGATAACAACTTTTCTGAAAGGATCCTCACCTTCCGAATGGGTCTCAACATAAGCATCACCCTGGAGACATGAATGAATGATCCTTCTCTCATAAGGGTTCATAGGCTCCAATGAAACACTGTGTCTGGTTTTCTTTACCTTGGAAGCTATGTTACGAGCCAGGTTCTCAAGAGTTTCCTTACGTCTTTCACGATAATTCTCAGTATCAATCTTTACCTTGATGTAGCTGTCGCTTTCCTTGTTTACCACAAGACTTACAAGGTACTGAAGAGAATCAAGTGTTGCACCTCTTTTACCGATCAGTATACCCATATCGTTACCGGAAAGGTCGATACAGATTTCATCACCGTTCTCTGTCATCTCAGATTTGATATCTGTCTTAACATCCATAGCTGTCAGAACATCCGATAAGAACTTTGAAGCAATGGCACAAAGATCTTTATCACTCTTAACAGCTGCGGTTTCAGAAGGAGCAACGGTACTTACTGTACTTACAGCACTTTCGGTATTAGCAGTTGTTACGGATTCTTTCTGCTTAACAACTATCTTAGCAGGCTTTCCTCCGAGTAAACCTAAAAATCCGCTGCTTTCTTTCTCTATAACTTCATATTCTATTTGATCTAATGAAACATTTAACTGTGAAAGAGCATTCTGTAAGGCTTCTTCCACATTTTTGCCTGTAAATTCTTTACCTTCCATTATTCTCCATCCCTTAATTATGATTCGCTATTCTCATTTTTCTCTGTAGTTTCTGTTTCAGGCTTTTTTACTTCTTCTTTCTTTGAAGAACTTCTGGCTGCCAGCAGATTTGCATTGGCTGATATACTCTTTGAGCTGTATGAAACATTGCTTCTCTTGTAATCTGAACCTGCCTGCTTTGACTTTTTGCCGGAATTCTTTTTATAGCTTGTATTATCGTATTCTTCTGAAGAATTACTGTAGTTCAGTCCTTTGGTCTTAGCTACTTCAGCCATCTTGTTATCATAGCTTACACCAAGCTTTTCCTGATTCTTGATGTTCTTTTTCTTGCTCTTTTCCAGCATGTCATCAACATTTATCTTATCAAGATACTTGTTGATAAACAGTGTCTGTATGATGGTAAATACTGCCGAAGCAATCCAGTAAATGCCTACACCTATAGGAAGCATGAGACAGAATGCACCGGACATGATAGGCATGATGGTTGACATCATCCTGGTAGTCTGCTGTGCGGGATCGTCAGAGGCTTTCTTGTTTGTGTTGACAGCGGTTTGCAATTTACCCTGTATAAACTGGGTAACAACAGCCAGTATCGGAATAACTACAGATATACCGTTCCATACAGGTCTGTCAAGAATGCTCAGTCCGAATAAACCGTTTACCGATATAATCTTGTCTACAACTTCGCTGACTGCCATGGTTGAACCGTTTACGGTAACAGCAGCTTCCTTTATGGAGTTAAAGAGATCCACATTAAAGAAAGCATCCCAGTTGGCAGGGTTGAACTTTGAGAAAAGATCTATGAGGTATTCTCTGGGAACATCCTGATAAATGGTAAGATCGATAACAGTTGAGCTACATCCGGACTGCTGAGATAAAACAAGTGAATTCTGGGTTATGAAGTCTACCAGTGTATTCTTATAACCTGAAACACCCTGAAGCTTATCTGCTATAGAGCCGTAAAGTGAGCCTACATCGGTAACGTAAGCCGGGATACAGTAAATAACCCTGTAAAGGGCAAACATGATAGGAAGGGAGATAAGCAGCGGCAAACATCCTCCCATGGGACTTGCGCCGTACTTGGCATATACTGCCTGAGTCTCAGACTGCTGACGTCTTAAAGACTCCTCATCTTTCTTTCCCTTGTACTTCTGCTGGATTTTGGTAAGCTCCGGACTCATCTTAGACTGGAGCTTTGTGAACTTCTGCTGCTTGATGGTCAGCGGAAGCATAAGCATTTTTACGACAAACGTAAAAAGAATTATACATAATGCAATATTTTCGATTCCGAAAATTTCTACGAAATTGTAAATCGCATTAAGTATAACACCGAGTACCCAGGCGATGGGCTTAAGTATTCCTTGAACCTGAGTTAAAAATACAATCTGCAACTTGTCCTCACAATCTGTCACTTTTTGTGACACAAAAGATTTTAAGGAACAGGATCATATCCACCCTTAGCAAATGGATGGCATCTCAAAATTCTTTTTACAGCCAGACGCATACCTTTAATAGCTCCGTATTTTTCGAATGCGGTCAGAGCATATTGACTGCATGTTGGAATGTAAATGCACGATGGCTTTCTTTTTAACGGAGATATAAATTTCCTGTAAAATTTTATAAGGCCTATAAATATATACTTCATTCTATGATTCTTCGCTTCGCTCGGAATGGCAAACAATATGATGCAGCTTTCCCAAATGTAATATAGCTGCCTCTGCGTCGCTGTACTTTATACCGACTGTTCCTATACGCGCGGTTACCACTATGTCCAAACCACTATTGAACAAATGTCCTTTTAATCTAAAGACTTCTCTAACCAAACGGGTAACCCTGTGCCTTATGACACTGTTTCCTACTTTTTTACTTACAGATATTCCCAATCTGTTTTCGGATAAGCCGTTTTTGTATATGTACATTATGAAATATCTGTTAGCAAAAGACCTGCCGTTCTTATATACGGCTTGAAACTCACTGTTCTTTTTTAAATGTAATATTTTCATTCTAAAAAAGGTCACATCTAAATGCGACCTAAGCTGAAAGTTTATGTCTTCCTTTTGCTCTTCTGGCAGCTAAAACCTTTCTGCCGTTTCTGGTGCTCATTCTTTTTCTAAAGCCATGCTCTACAGATCTCTGTCTCTTTTTGGGCTGGAAAGTCATCTTCATACTGCATACACCTCCTTTATAAAGATAAAATTTTCGATTATCCGAAATAACAGCCATACCATTATATTATGCTTTTTATCAATAGTCAAGTAATTTTTTCTTTTTTTTATTGAAAATCTACAAATTTTGTTATATAATAGATATTGGTGGCTTTTTACTTATAATTTTAAAGGGGTTCCGTAAATGAAAAATTTGGTAATGGATAAATGGGACGAAATCCTCGAATTTGCCAGGTCAGAATACAATATTTCCAATGTTTCATTCAATACCTGGATAAAGGATCTGTATGTTAAAAAAGTTGAAGATAACATCGTATACATTACGTCGGATAATAGCAATATTACATCAAATTTTAACCATATCAGTACCAAGTACGGCCTTTTCTTAAAAACCGCCATACAGGAGATCACTGATTCCGAGTTTGACATAAAGTTTGATAACAATGATGAAGATGCCGGTAATGATAAAAAATCAACATCTTCTTCAAAAGTCAGTCATACAGGCAATGAGGGGCTTCCTCTTAACCCTGATTATACTTTTGACAATTTTGTCGTAAGTAAAAACAATCAGCTGGCGCATGCCACAGCCCTCAAAGCTGCTGAATCACCCGGCGATATCTACAATCCTCTGTATATTTACGGTGATTCAGGACTCGGTAAGACCCATCTTATGCAGTCCATAGGTCATTTTATTCTTGAAAACGACCCCAGTAAGAAAGTAATGTTCGTTACAAGCGATATTTTTACAAACGAACTTATTGATTCCATCAGGAAAGGTGATGCTTCTCCTGCTGCTTTCCGTGAAAAATACAGGAACATTGATGTGCTCCTTATAGATGATATACAGTTTATAATAGGAAAGGATAGAACTCAGGAAGAGTTTTTCTATACCTTTAATGCTCTTTATGAAGCTAAAAAACAAATAGTCATTACTTCAGACAAGCCTCCGAAGGATTTTACCACTTTGGATGAGAGATGGAGATCCAGATTCGGTTGGGGCATCATAGTGGATCTGACCCCTCCCGATTATGAGACAAAGGTAGCCATCCTGCAGAAGAAGATAGACTTAAAGCAGAGTGAAGGTGCCAATATAGCCATAGACGACAAAGTCATATCCTATATGGCAGAAAATATAAATTCAAACATCAGGATACTTGAGGGAGCTCTTACAAAAGTCATAGCTCTCGCAAAGATCCAGAGGATGCCCGCTACAAAGGAACTGGCCGAATATGCGTTAAGGGATATGATAACTCCCAACCATAAAAAGCTTATAACCCCTGAATTCATTATAGATGTAGTAGCCGAGCATTACGGGATGAATCCCAGCGATATACTGTCCAAGAAGAGGGACAAGAATAACGCCCTTCCCAGACAGATAGCCATGTATCTCAGCAGTGAATATACGGATTGTACCATCTCCAAAATCGGTTCCGTCTTTGGAAAAGATCATACAACAGTTATGCACAATGTAAAGAAGATTAAGCAGGACCGTGAAAAAGATGTGTCACTTGATGAAACACTGAAAGTACTGACCAATAAGATAAATCCCGATATTTAAAACACGAGTTATCCACATTATCCACCAAATTATTTTTATACCGTATGTGGATATGTTTATAAGTAATTTTTGTGTTGATAACTTTATTTTTCGAATGTAAGGATAGTTTTTATAAGATACATACAAAAATTTTAAGGCTTTAAAGTTATAAAATCTTATACACACTCTATCATTTTAAGAAATGCCCTGTTTATAAGGACCGGAAGCACTTAACAACTTATAAACGCTTCCTACTACTATTAAATGATTATATATAATATTTATTACAGCTTGACCGGAGGTTTATAAATGAAGATTTTATGTGAGAAAAATGAACTTTTAAGTGGAATAAACATTGCACTGAGAGCTATTCCTTCCAAAACCACTATGGAGATTCTGGATTGCTTAAAGATAAAGACAGAAGGTGACAGTATAGTTCTTATAGGCAATGATATGTCTCTAGGAATCGAGACCAGAGTCAAGGGTACTATAGTTGAAGAAGGAAGCCTGGTTGTTAACGCAAAGATTTTTTCTGAGATCATCAGAAAGATGCCTGACAGCGAGATAGTATTTGAAGCAAATGAAACTACAGCAAATATAAAGTGTGAGAAGATAAACTTTGATATAGCCGTAAGAAGTGCTATGGATTATCCCGATCTTCCCACTATAGAGAAGAATAATTATGCCGAGATGTCGCAGCTTACCTTAAAGGATATGATTAGACAGACCGTATTCTCCATAGGTCCTGATTCGGATCAGATGAAGGCAATGACCGGTGAGCTTTTTGAGATAAAGGACAGAACTTTCCGTATCGTAGCACTTGACGGACATCGTATTTCACTCAGAAAGGTAGAATTAAACGAGGATTACGGCAATCAGAAGGTTATAGTTCCCGGAAAAACACTTAATGAACTTTTAAAAATCCTTTCAGGAGAGCTTGAAGACAAGGTAAAGATTTTCTTTAGTCAAAATCATATTTTGTTTGAGATGGATAATACCATCGTACTTTCAAGGCTTATAGAGGGTGAGTATTATCAGGTAGACCGTATGATATCTCCTGATTATGAGACTCTGGTAAAGATAAACAAGAGAGAAATAAGCGACAGTATAGACAGAGCTACCCTGCTTTTGAAGGAAAATGAGAAGAAGCCTCTTATCTTCAATATGCAGGATAATGAGATGGAAGTAAAGCTTAAGACTCCTTTCGGAAAGTTTGAAGAAAAGCTTTTGATGGAGAAGGAAGGATCCGACATAAAGATAGCCTTTAATCCGAAATTTATGCTTGATGCTCTGAAAGTAGTGGATGATGAGAGCATCAATATATATTTCATGAATACGAAGTCTCCCTGCGTCATAAAGGATAAGAATGAGACTTATATGTATCTGATCCTGCCCGTGAATTTTAATGATGACTGATAAAGGATAAAATATGAAAAAAAGTATTACTATAAAGGATGAGTTTATAAAACTCGGTCAGGCTATGAAGCTGGCAGGTCTTTCGGAAACAGGTGTTGATGCAAAGTTTTCCATAGAAGACGGTAAAGTAAAAGTAAACGGAGAGACTGAACTGAGACGCGGTAAAAAGCTGTATAACGGTGATGTTTTCAGTTTTAACGGTCAGGAAGTAACAGTAGTTTCAAAACTTGAAAAGGATATCTGATGATAATCAAGTCGTTGGAGTTATATAATTTCAGAAATTATGAGACCCTGAAAGTGGAATTCAGCCCGAATGTTACTATATTTTACGGGGATAACGCACAGGGTAAAACCAATATACTGGAAGCCATTTATGTAGCCTGTACCACAAAATCCCAGAAGGGAAGCAGGGACAGGGAACTTATAAGGTTTAATGAGCCGACCGCATTTTTAAGGGTTTTTATAGATGATGACGGTTTATCCAGAAAAATAGACATGCAGCTGAAAGAAAAGGCAGGTAAAGGTATAGCTATAGACGGGATACCGATAAAGAAAGCTTCAGAGCTGCAGGGTATGATAAATATCATATCTTTTTCGACCACAGATCTTGGTATCATAAAGGACGGACCTTCTGAAAGAAGAAGATTTTGTGACATGGAGCTATGCCAGCTTGATAAGATTTACAGTCATAATCTCGTAAACTATGAAAAGACGGTGGAACAGAGAAATAATCTGTTAAAGCAGATATCTTTTAACGCCGAACTTAAAGATACCCTTGATATATGGGATGATCAGATATGTTCTTTCGGAAGTTATATCATAGAAAAAAGAAGAAATTTTATAGTTGAGATAAATAAACTGGCTGTAAAAATCCATGATATCTTAACCGAAGGAAAAGAAAAGCTTGAAATAGAGTATTCACCGAATGTAAGTGAAGAAAATTTTAAAAATGAATTATTACAGAACAGAGATAAAGATATTATATTAAAAAGCTCGAGTACCGGGCCTCACCGTGATGACATAATATTTTTGATAAACGGAAATGATGCCAAAAAGTACGGATCCCAGGGACAGCAGAGGACCGCTTCGCTGTCTTTAAAGCTGGCGGAACTGGAGCTTGTAAAACAAAGAACAGGTAAGAATCCGGTGCTTTTGCTCGATGATGTTTTATCGGAGCTTGACAGAAACAGACAGACAAAGCTTCTTCAGAATATCAGCGGAGTACAGACTGTTATAACCTGTACCGGTCTTGATGAACTGGTAAAAAACAGAGTAAGGCACGATAAAGTGTATAAAGTTAAGGCAGGAACCGTTACAGAAGACAGAATTTAGGAGGATATGATGGACGACATCTTAAATGAGATCACAGAGAATGATAATGTGAATGAGAATAAAGTGAACAGTGAGATACAGAATTACGGTGCCGATCAGATACAGATTCTTGAAGGTCTTGAAGCAGTACGTAAGAGACCCGGTATGTATATCGGAAGTACTTCTGTAAGAGGTCTTCATCATCTGGTATACGAAATAGTGGATAATGCCGTAGATGAGGCATTGGCAGGTGTATGTAAAGAGATAGTAGTTACCATAAATCCCGATAATTCAATAACCGTAGTAGATGACGGACGTGGTATCCCTGTAGAAATCAATAAGAAAAAAGGAATCTCCTCGGTAGAGGTTGTATTTACCATACTTCATGCCGGCGGAAAGTTTGGCGGTGGAGGATACAAGGTATCCGGTGGTCTTCACGGTGTAGGTGCTTCCGTAGTTAATGCTTTGTCGGAGTGGCTGGAAGTAATAGTTGAAAAGAACGGAAAGAAATACTTCCAGAGATACGAATATGGTAAGCCTCTTGAGAGACTTAAAGAGATAGGTGACAGTGACAGACATGGTTCCACAGTCACATTCCTGCCCGATAAGACTATATTTGAGGAAACAATATTTGATTTTGGTACATTAAAACAGAGACTTCGTGAGATGGCTTTCCTTACCAAGGGACTTAAGATTACCCTGAAGGATACAAGAGAAGGCTTGGAGCAGGAAAAGACCTTCCATTATGAGGGTGGTATAAAGGAATATGTACAGTACTTAAATAAAAATCAGAATGTACTGTATCCCGAGATCATCTACTGCGAAGGCCAGAAGGGTGATGTATACGTTGAAGTGGCTATGCAGCATAACGATGCATATAATGAAAACTGCTACAGCTTTGTAAATAATATCACTACTCCCGAGGGCGGTACACATTATACAGGATTTAAAAATGCTCTGACCAAGACCTTTAATGATTATGCGAGAAGCATGAAACTTTTAAAGGATAATGAGGATAATCTGTCAGGTGAGGACTTACGAGAAGGTCTGGCAGCTATCATAAGCATAAAGCTCGGAGATCCTCAGTTTGAAGGTCAGACTAAGCAGAAACTGGGTAATTCCGAAGCACGTGGTGCAGTGGATGCTGTTGTAAGTGAAAAGCTTACCTACTTCTTAGAGCAGAATCCTACAGTTGCAAAGATTATAGTGGAAAAAGCGGTTCTGGCTCAGCGTGCAAGAGATGCAGCCAGAAAAGCTAGGGAACTTACCAGAAGAAAAACAGCTCTCGAAGGTATGAGCCTTCCCGGAAAGCTGGCAGACTGTTCGGATAAAAATCCTGAGAACTGCGAGATTTTCATAGTCGAGGGAGATTCCGCGGGCGGCTCGGCAAAGACTGCAAGAGACAGAGCTACCCAGGCTATACTTCCGCTTCGAGGCAAAATCCTGAATGTAGAAAAAGCCAGACAGGATAAAATACTCGGCAACGAAGAGATAAGGGCTATGATCACAGCCTTCGGAACCGGTATTTCAGAGGATTTTGATTTAAGCAAACTCAGATACAATAAGATTATCATCATGACCGATGCCGACGTGGACGGTGCTCATATCAGTACTCTGATGCTCACCTTCCTGTACAGGTTTATGCCGGAGCTTATTAAGCAGGGACATGTTTATCTCGCTCAGCCTCCGCTCTATAAGATAGAGAAGAATAAACTTGTAAAATATGCATACAGTGATGACGAATTAAACAGGATATTGGTTGAGATAGGGCGTGACGGCAACAACAAGATTCAGCGATACAAAGGTCTGGGTGAGATGGATGCCGATCAGCTCTGGGAGACCACAATGGATCCTTCTTCAAGAGTATTAAGAAAAGTAGATATGGATGAGGATAATATCGCAGAACTCAATATCACATT
>JAEEKN010000446.1 GCA_016282435.1 Lachnospiraceae bacterium
GTCCTTTCATAGCAATGTGACTGACAGCCATGCGAATGCGTATGGCTGTTTTTGTTACCCTGTAAACTCTGTTATGAAAGGATAAATATGACTATTAAAGAATATTCCGGCAATATGAAAAAAGCAGTAGAGACCATTTTGGGAGAAGGATACGATATCGAAGAAGCCGTCATAGACAAAAACAACGGTGTGCAGCTTGATGCGCTTGTGATCAGAGTACCTGATATGAACATCGCACCCACCATTTATCTCAGATCCTATTATGAAGATTACGAGGAGGGAGAGAGCATTCAGGACAGTGCGCTGCGCCTCGTGGAGGACTATCGCAGATCTGTTCCGAAGGAGAGCTTTGATGTTTCTTTTTACGGAGATTATGAAAATGTCAGAAAGGGTTTGTCCTACAAACTCATTTCTCTGGAGAGGAATACTGAGCTGTTATCCGAAATTCCCAATGTACCCTTTCTTGACCTTGCCATCGTCTTTTATTATGCATTTGACAGAGCCGGAATGATCGACGGTTCGATCCTCATCAAAAATAAACATATGGAAATGTGGGGAGTTACAACCGAGCAGCTCATGAAGGATGCTATGGAAAATGCCCCGGGATTTCTTCCGGGTGTCTGCAAAGACATGTATACCGTTTTGGAATCCATGAATCCCGGTAAGGCGGTGGAGATCTTCCCCGAAGGCGAGCCTGTGTTTCCTCTGTTTGTCCTTACCAATTCCCGGATGACTAACGGAGCTGCCGTTATGCTTTACCCGGATATATTAAAAGAGCTGTCCGAAAAACTGGGGTCAGACCTGTTTATAATCCCCAGTTCCGTGCATGAAGTTATAGTAGTGGCGGGAAACCTGGCTGATGACGAAAAGTCATTAAAGACTATGATCCGCTCTGTGAACAGAACACAGCTTATGCCCCAGGATGTACTGTCCGATTCGTTATATTTTTACAGCAGAGAGGAAGAAAAAATATCCATAGCATGAGTTAACGAAAGTTATAAGAAATCCAGCAAACATGAGTGGTTTGAAGGGGCCTAAAACTTTACACTACAGGGTATTTATGGTAAAATCGCTTAGTTGTAATAAGTTTGTAACAAATGCCGACGGCACTTTGTTACGCCATAAAACATGCAGCCGTAGTCTAATGGATAGAACGAAGGCCTCCGACGCCTTTAATGCAGGTTCGATTCCTGTCGGCTGCATATGGAGATTTTGATGAACAAGGATATTTACACTAAGATAGTCTCGTTCGTTAAGAAGAATATAAAGTTTACGGCACCTGTATTCATTTTTGTGGTGGCTGCCATCGTAACCTTTGTGGCTCTTTCCGCAAGAAGCAGAAGGGAGATGCTCCCCGAAGAAACCGAGACGGCTCTCGCACAGGCACCGGACACTGTAACTGTTGAACAGGTTCCCGAAGCTGCTTCCATAGTACTTACCGAGAACACCAACGGAGCGATAACGGACTTTTTCGTAGAGTATTACCTGTGCCTTTCAAGCGGGGATGTGGACAATCTTGATATTCTTACCGATTCGGTCGAGATGAAAGACAAGCTTGTAAAAGCAGAACAGAGCAGATATCTGGATTATGCTCTTACCAATATCTATACCATGCCCGGATATGATGAGACGTCTCTCATCGCATTTGCCGTATCGGATGTAGTGTTTAATGATTACCCGGATTATCCTCTTCCTGCCTATGACGGATTTTATATGAGGCAGCAGGCTGACGGTACCTATCTGATAATTAATTCCGAGCTTTCGAATGACGAGAATGATTATATCGCTGCAGCGCTTGCAAGCGAGGATGTGGTGGAACTCGGAAACCGTATAACCACCGACTATAATGATATGATCACCGCTCATCCCGAGCTTCTTACCTATATGAAGGAACTTGATTCCATAGTCAACACGGAAGCGGGAGAGAAGCTTGCCGCACTTAATGCGGGTGAAGAGATCGAGATGCCTGAGATTGAGCAGCCTGTCTCAGATGCGGATGAACCTGAGGTTAAGACCGCAACCGCCAATGCTACCGTCAATGTAAGAGTCAGCGATTCAATGAATGCCGATACCATGGGACAGCTTCGCGGCGGAGAGACCGTTGAGATCCTTGAGACCAAGGGAAACGGCTGGTCGAAGATCACTTTCGAGGGAAAGGAAGGATATGTCAAATCCGAGTATCTGAACCTGGATATCGATATTGACACCGTTGTTACCATCGGAACCGTAACCGCCACTGAAACTCTCAATATCAGAGCTGCTGCCAGCACCGAGGGAATGATAATGGGATCCTTCGCTAAGGGTACCACCGCAAGACTTGTTTCCGAGCAGGATGGCTGGTGTGAAGTTGTTTACAACAATAAGGTTGTATATTTAAGTTCCGAATATCTTGAGATAGAACTTGATTGATCCTGATGTCGGATCCGGATAAAACCGGGTCCGATTTTTTTTATAAAAAAATTTGTATACATGTATTTTTGTATTTACTTTGTCGCTTTAATGTATTATATTATTCCATGGTTTTTGTAAAACCGATAAGTAAATACGATCCAATTTTTTTACAGGAGGAATGTTTTATGTCTTATGTTGATGAGATCTATGACAGAGTAGTAGCAC
>JAEEKN010000447.1 GCA_016282435.1 Lachnospiraceae bacterium
AGTAATCTAAAAAACTACTAAGCTATATCGGAATTCAATATATATACAATGGTCTTGATTTTCTTTCCCAATAAACTCTTTTTTCTGAAATGTATTATAATGGTTTAAGAACATGAACCAAAGGAGGACGAAAGATGCACACAAAAAAAGAGTTTATGAAATTATCGGCAGACTTTAAGGAATGTCGCGACGTACTTGTAGCATTAGGTGATGAGAACAGACTGCATAACAAAAGATGTTTATGTTCAGGTATTGCATTTTACCAAAGGGAAAAGATGCTTGACTCTTTAAATCCACCTGTGATAATATAGGTGCGTAATCAAATAGCAAATATTAAAGGAAAGGGGTGATCAACATGAAACAAAAAAATAAGACGATTTTTTTGCCGACAATAGTCCATTGCATGTTGATCACTAAGATATATTGATCTAAGTGAGATTCAGAAGCATCCGACTTGTTCGGATGCTTCTTTTTTATTCTGAAAAAATCGTTCCTTCGCAATTTGATTACAAATATAAAGACGAAAGAAGGATGATAAATGAATAGATTTAAAAGAATTATTATGAGTTGCCATGGGAAGAATAAAACATTTTTACACTGGTTGTATAACACCCATTCTGACAACGATGACGAATCGGAAAAGGTGTTTAGACACAATGATCTGGAGTTTTCGTTTTGCGGAACAGGATACAGAAACGTAGAAAAGCTGATAATGAGTATCGGTATCCCGAAGAGTTTTCTGGAGTTTTTTTTGGAATTTGAAAGCCGGGATGTGGTTGCAGCAAATGAAAACTATATTCTGAATTGTCTGTATCCCGTTTTATCAGAGCTTCAGGAAGAATACAGGAACGATAAAAAAGACTCCAGGGAGAAAGCAGCATTCTCGATCCAGATCCCTGACGGATGCATGGATAAAAAAAGCGGCTGTATATATAACCGGGAAACCTGCATGTATGTATTAAGGATGAATTTTAACGTTCCTCTTGTAAACGGTACATCGGTAAACGCCAAGGCAGCTTTTGCGGCGGTAAGGGATATCTTAAATCATATAAGCGATGTACTTGGAAACATTGACGGTAAGGAATTGTTTCTCTGGCAAAAAACTTATATCAACCAGAAGTGTATCAGAAGGTATATGATGGAGCATGATATCTGTGCATTTATCGCTGACGGAAGTATACTGCCAAGAAACAACGGTACAGAAGCTCCTATGATAACGGCCAAACCTTTTGAGTCGCCTGAAAGCATGAGGATAAGTATTACTACCGATACCGGAGAAACAATATCGGGAATGGCGATAAATAAAGGGATAACCGTGATAACAGGCGGAGGTTACTCAGGAAAGAGTACATTACTTAATGCAATAGAACTCGGAATATACGATCATATCCCCGGAGACGGAAGAGAATATGTGCTGTCGGATATTTCTGCATTGAAAACAAATGCTGAAGATGGCAGGCCCGTGGAGGACATTGATCTGACACCTTTTTTCCGCAGATTATCCGGCGGGATTCCGCTTGAACATTTTTGTACCGGTCATGCAAGTGGAAGCGTGTCTCAGGCGGCAAACATAGTCGAAGCTATATGTGGTGAGGTTAAACTTTTACTGATCGACGAGGATAAGAGTGCCACGAATTTTATGATCCGGGATAAAGTTATGCGTAAGATCGTTCCGGATGAGCCTATCATACCGTTTACAGACAGAATAGAAGAAATAAAAAAAGACCTTGGGATCTCGGTGATACTTGTGATCGGCGGCTCTTCGGAGTACCTTGCACATGCTGACTCGCTTATACTTATGAAGGATTTTACGCCGTATGATATTACGGATTATGCAAATGAGTTTAAAGACAGTCAGATCAGTGAACAGAAAAAAGCTGTATGGAAATATTCCAGAAAGCTGATCCCTCGGGCTACCTCACAGGCTTTTCTTTATTTCCGCTCAGTGATCACGGAAAATGAAAAGAAGATCGTATTGGACGATTACAGCTCGGATATAACCGATCTGACAGCGCTCACCACTGCTGACAGGCTTAATATGCTCATGAACGTAATGGAAAAACTTCTGACAGATAAAGAAGCTGACAGTGAAGAGCTGCTTCAAAGGATAATCAGGCTTACGGATCATACGATAGGGCATGAAGATGAGTCGGACGTTTTTTCGTCAGGTGAAAGAGAACAACGTTTCTATACCCAGATCAGACCTGTTGACGCATGGTGTTGTATCAACAGGATGCGGGGAGCCATGCTCGCACAGATCTGATCACTTTAGGATCTCTTCCACCGTGGAAACGGTGCTGAAGGTTCCTTTGTTGGCGGAGATGATCTCTTTCATCTTCTGAAGCTCAAAGTAGGTCACATAGCAGATAAGGGTCTTGTTCTCACCGGCGATGGCGCCGTAGGAATTCATGATCGTGCAGGCAAGTACCTGGATCATAAGCTTAAACTAAAGCCGGATGATCAATATGAAGTGATAGAGATGTAACAGATATCATGATGGACTGCGTTCCGGTTAGATGATATAATTGGAACGCAGCTGACAAATCGGTATATGTAAGGAGGCAGGCTCATGAAAGATAAACCGAAGGTTGTATTCCACGGCAGCCAGTATTTGTTTGACACTATTGCACCGCAACATGCGCATGGACGATGTGAGACTGAATCGCAGATGGGTATTTATGCAGCGGCGACGATGGATGAAGTAATACCGTTTGCGTTGCCGTTTCGATTTTATCCGGATGAACCGGGTGGAAAGCTTTCCCGTGACTCTGACGGTATCAATAGTTATTTGCGTTATGGCACGATTAATCCGCGTGGAAAGGGATATGTATATGTTCTACCATCGGAATCATTTGAGCTTGTTGAT
>JAEEKN010000448.1 GCA_016282435.1 Lachnospiraceae bacterium
GGCTTTTCAAGTACTGCCGCTACTTCTCTGGCTAAACCGAAGATGCTCTGGCAGTCAGGACGGTTTGCTGTAATGGATACGTCGAAAATATAATCATCAAGTCCTAAGATGGGTTTTACATCTGCACCGGGTGCTGCGTCATCGGGTAATACCAGAAGTCCGTTGTAGCCTGCGCCGGAATACATATCTTCTGTTACACCGAGCTCCGTACCTGAGCAGAGCATACCGAACGACTCATATCCACGTAGCTTGCCCTTCTTTATGGTCATCACACCTTCGATGGTCACATGATCTTTTGCTGTAGCATACACCTGTGCGCCTTCAAGTGCTACAGGGAATTTCTTACCTACACATACATTGTCTGCACCGCAGCAGATCTGAAGGTTTTCGGCGGTACCAACGTTTACTTTACATACATGAAGGTGGGTCTCGGGGATGGGCTCACACTCTACTACTTCGCCTACCACTACCTTAGAGATATCCTTACCTACCTCGTATTTTTCTTCTACTTCGAAACCACAGTCAAACATCTTTTTCTCGAGTTCGTCCATGGTTATATCTATATCTACATAGTCTTTTAACCAACTAATGGGTACTAACATGATTTTTCCTCCTAATTCTTTTATAATCAATCTTTTAAGATTCTTCGCTTCGCTCAGAATGACAACCTGATATCATCCTGAGAAGCTTTAGCTTCGAAGGATCTTTTTCAATCATCCAGTTGCTCTAACACACGCAAATCCGACTCGTACAGTAACTTGATATTATTGATGCCATATTTGAGCATTGCGAGTCTTTCGATACCCACACCGAATGCAAGTCCGCTGTATTCTTCTGAGTCGATACCGCAGTTCTCTAATACTTTCTTGTTTACGATACCTGCGCCGAGTACCTCTATCCAGCCTGTACCCTTGCAGAGTCTGCAGCCCTTGCCGCCGCACTCAAAGCAGCTGACATCTACTTCTACCGAGGGTTCAGTGAACGGGAAATATGAAGGACGAAGTCTGGTGGTAGTACCTTCACCGAATATCTTCTTTACGAGTACATCAAGCATTCCCTTAAGGTCACAGAGTGTGATGCCCTTGTCTACTACAAGGCCTTCCATCTGAGTGAACATAGGTGAATGTGTAGCATCATCATCTGAACGGAAAACCTTACCGGGTGATAATATCTTTAACGGAGGCTTCTTATTTTCCATAACATGGATCTGTGCAGCACTGGTCTGTGAGATCAGCAGGTAATCAGGTGATAAGTAGAAAGTATCCTGCATATCACGAGCCGGATGATCCTGAGGAATATTAAGTGCTGTCAGGTTGTAATATTCATTTTCAATCTCGAAGTTATCATATACTTCAAATCCCATGGTTCCGAATATATCTATAAGCTGGTTACGTACCTGGGTTACGGGATGGAGCTTACCACATTTGCATTTTACCGAAGGCATGGTGATATCTATTTTTTCATTCTCGTAGCGTGCCTTTGACTCAGCTTCTTTCATCTTTTCATCAAGTTCGTCAAACTTCTCACCTGCCCAGGTCTTGAGCTCATTTACGTTTTTACCGAACTCAGCCTTCATCTCGTTGGGGATGTTTTTCATCTCCTTCATGAGGGCATTGATCTTTCCTGCCTTTGAATCAAGAAATGTTTTCTTAAACTCGTACAGTGCCTTGGAATTAGCCAGTTCCTTAACACCGCTGACGATTTCGTTCTTGATTCCTTCAATACTGGTTTTTAATTCGTTTAAATCCTGCATATTCTGTATATAACCTCCTATTTTGTTTTCAGTAATATCTTTACAATCACGAGAGCTATTCCAATGTAATTTATCTTTGTTTATTATCCTAAGCTTATAGTGAATGACAAATAAAAAGTCCCACGATGTAATCACTTACATCATGGGACGAGAATATACATATATACCCGCGGTACCACCCAGATTCGATTATATGAGTCACTGCCTGAAGCCTGTCATTACTTTCAAACCGGTTCGGCATCCAAATCACAAAATCGCTCTTTATGCCGCTTAATGCGCGGCCCACATCTGCTTATGTGATCAAAACCAATCAGAGAACCGTCCCTCTGATTGAAAAATCCTTCGCCAGAAACTCCGATGCTGAAATTCATTTTACGGTCCCCTGCCGGCTTTCACCTGCCCCGGCTCTCTTACACTGATTTACATATCAGGTACGGAAAACATACCGTCATGTAACATCACAAAGGGATTATCATAAAACTACTTACACATCTTCAACGTCTAAAAGATATGGGACTATATTACCCTATTCCGGTACTCTTGTCAAGCTTTTTTCACGCAATAATTCCTGCGGTTTTCAGCACCTGTTCTCTGTCCTTTAATGCCGTACCCGCTCCGACTGCGGTAGTGCATATGCCCCCGCATGCGTTTGCAAACTTCAAAGCGTCATGAATATCAGTCCCCCTGATCAGTTCCGAGGCCAGTCCGGCAACGAAGCAGTCACCTGCTCCTGTAGCATCAACAGCTTCTATATCGCATGCCGGAAGATATATTTCTTCGACTGTATCATCCGATAACGCGGCACCTTTATAGTAGCATCCTTTCGCGCCGAGTTTTATGACAACATTTTTTATCCCGTATGAAAGGAACACATCTGCGATATCCGAAGGGTTTTCCTTACCGGTATAATATTTTGCTTCATCTTCATTCGGTGTTATGAAATCAATGAGAGGAAGTGCTTTTTCAAGATCCGCAAGAGTAAGTACCCTGAAATTCGGAAGTTTTGTGTCAGCAAACACTTTTACTCCGGCGTTTTTTGCCGCACTAAGAACCGAATAAATAATATCGGGATCATCAAAAGGAGCTCTGAAGAGAGACCCCAAAATAATAGCTTTCGATCCAGTAAACACAGATGCATAGTTTTCCGGATGAAAATTATACCTGTGAGAATTATTGGTGATGGATTTCCTGGTTCCGTCATCTCTGACAAACATGGTAGTTACAGGCGTGGGATGTTCGGGTGAACGCAACACAAAAGATGTATCAACACCATAGCGGTTTAACATCCCTACAACCATATCACCGGCATCGTCCGCCCCCAATGTGCAGAGTATCCCGGTATCCATACCAAGCTTGGCTGCCGCCACCGCTTCATTCACCGCTTCACCACCAACATTGAGCGATCCGGAGACGGCCCTGTAACCCGAAGCTGATATCGGATTGGGGTCAAAGCCTTTTATTATGGAATCTACCAGAGCCATTCCTATGCATATTATATCTTTCATATTATTTACCGGCTTCTTTTTTCATTTTCTCAAAATCAGAGTAGATGATTTTGTACAAAGCTTCCGCTTCATCAGTACCGTAATTCTTCTTAAAGAATTCATGAAGTTCATTCCTGTTGGCTGACTTCTTTATGCCTTCATCAATTTTTGATACATACATATCGATGGTTGTTTTTGACAGGAAATCGGATAATGCATTATATACATATTTATAATTGCCTGATTTTGCAGGTTCTTTCTGCTTTATATTTTTCGTTTGAGGCCCTGCGTTTTTATGTTCCGCTGTATTCACAGGTGTTGTCTCAGCTTTTTCTTCCTGCTTATCATATGTCTTTTTTCTTCGATGATTCCTGCTTCTGTTTTTACCGTTGTCCTTTGATTCAGCAACTTCGGTCTTTTCCTCTTCAGCTTCTGTAACCGGCTGAACAACAGCCTTAGCTGTATTCTCTGACTCCGTAACGTTTTTACGGGTCTGGTTATTATCTTTACGGCCTCTGTTTCTTCTACTGCGGCGTCCGTTTGTTTTAACGTTGTTTTCACCGTTTTCAGAAGAATCCGTTGCTGTATCGTTTACGGTCTCATCAATTTTTTCCGAAGTATCGGAAGCTGTATCATTCTTCGCATTATCGGAAATCTGTTTTCCTGTCTTGTTATTCTTTGCTTTATTATTGGATTCAGATTTTTTGTCGGATTTTTTATGATTGCTTTTTTTAGCGTCTTCCGACTGCTTAGCCAGTTCCGGCTTCTTGTTTTTCTCTGAATTGATAGCTAAAAGAATATTCGCGAATACACCTGTCACGATATCATAACCCGTAAAGTAGCCCTCGCAGAATTTGACTGCGGATCTGAAACCGTTATCATGGCTGATAATATAAAAACTTCCGGTCTTTTCCTTCTCTATGGAAGCTCCGAGCAAAGTAACTATCTGGAAATCCATGGCATTCGCACCTATATAGTTGGTTTTAATATACTTTACCTGTGCGCTGCTCTCGTTCAGTGATTCGATAGTCGGGATAGTCAATGTGTTGGCGTTATCGCTGTAGAATACGTATACCTTATCATCGGGCTTGAGTAACAATATTCCCTCAAGACCATAGCTTCTGACATTCTCCAAGTCTATAAAGAAACTTCTCACTTTCCTTACACCTCCTTTCTTTCTATCTATCTATTTTCCGGGAAGGCTTTATACTTAGACTCCCTCACAGTCAAATGCGGGGATGAAGCTTTCCATAGCTACATCTTCTTCCTGTATGAATGCGTTTTCTATTCCTATCTTTAAGGCAAAATCCACCAGTCTGTCATATTCTTCTCTGTCCACCTTTACTCTTAGTTCCGGGAAACGGTCCGAATTAAGGATATGGGGCATGGGGGTGTACTGGCTCATGATGCTTATATAAATATCATTCCCATATCGTTCATGAAGGAATCTAAGTATCCTTTTTGATTCTCCAATATTCCCGGGAAGCAGCATATGACGTACTATCACGCCTCTCATCATAATCCGGCTCGAGGTGTAATCCTCAGACTCAGAAATACTCCCACTCTCATGCGATAAACAGAGGTGATGAGTGCTTTCATTTGTAAACAGCACTCCGCCTTTTTTTCGTACCTGTCTTACCATCTCATCCAGTGCCTCCGCGGCACGTTCAAAATAGTCCGGACAGTTCGAATACCTTCGGGCTGTCTCGGATGAGATATATTTAAAATCAGGCATCCAGATATCCACAGTATCTTCCAGGGATTCTACGGTTTCCACACTCTCGTATCCGCCGCAGTTGTAAACTACGGGTATATGCAGATTCTCACGTTTTGCCAGTCTGACCGCCTCTTTTATCTCATAGGAATAATGTGTCGGGGTCACTAAATTAATATTATAAACGTTCTTTTCCTGTAATTCAAGGAAAATTTCCGCAAGCCTTTCAACGCTTACTTTTTTGCCTTTTCCACCATCAGAAATAGCTTTATTCTGGCAATAGACACAATGAAGATTGCACCCTGCAAAGAATACTGCCCCCGATCCTTTATCTCCCGATATGCACGGTTCCTCCCACATATGCGGGGCGGCACGTGTTACCAGGATATCACTCTCACATCCGCAGTATCCTTTTTGCCTCGTTCTGTCCGTTCTGCATCTGCGCGGGCATTCCAAACACCCTGTATCCATTTTCTAATACCTCACCTAAAACCTTCTTCTTGCGTCAGGAACAGGTGGTCAGGGTTCGCGGTCACGGCTCTCGCGTGCAAGCTTCTCGGAAAATTCCTCCATGGGAACGGGTTTTGAGAATACATATCCCTGAAGCATCTCACATGCGGCTTCTATAAGGAATATTCTCTGTTTATCCTCCTCGACACCTTCACATATTACTTCGAGTCCCAGGAGGCGAGCCATCTCAACTATCGAAGCTATGACTATCTTCTCATTGTCATCTAAGAAATCCTTCATGAATACTTTATCAAGCTTCAGTACATTTATGGGCAGCCTGGTAAGTATCTCAAGGGATGAATATCCGGAACCGAAATCATCGATTGAAATGCGGATGTTTTTCTGTCTGAGCCACTGCATGGTGAAACTTACCGAAGGAAGCCCTTCAAGACAGATGCTCTCCGTCAGTTCAAATTCTATGAGTTCCGCAGGTACTTCGTATTTTTTTAAGAGTCCGTCTATAAAAGAAACAAAATCATCATTGAACAGATGGATCCTGGATACGTTCATCGATATCGGAACGCAGTACAGCCCTTTATCAAGCCTGTCCTTTAAATACTTAAATACACTTTCGTATACAAAATAATCTGTTTTTCTGATACATCCGTTGCTTTCAAATGCAGGAATAAATTCATCCGGATATACAAATGATCCGTCAGGTTTTTTCCACCTGATGAGTGCCTCCGCTCCCACTATCTCATATGTCCGGCACAGTGCCTTCGGCTGCAGATATACCACGAATTCGTTATTTGCCAAAGCCCTGTCGCAGCTGGCAACAAGATCTATCATTTTGGCTTTGTTGGCTATCATGGACGATTCATATGCGCAGCATCTGCTGGTGTTAAACACTGCCATTTCTTTTGCCGTCTTTCTGGCAGCGGTAGCTCCAGTAACTGCTTCTTCCACCTTTATATCATAGGCTCCTACAAATGCGAATCCGCTGTTTACCGCAATGCTGGTGTCCTCAGTGATGCAGCGTATCTCGTCAAGGAATGCTTTATTGCACTTGTCGATCATCTGTTTGATGTCGTCATTTACGGTGTTTTCGCTGCATTTTATAGCTACCAGAAAAATATCCGAATATTCCCTGCAGCAGGATATAATACCTTTCATCTGAAGGTATAATGTTCCGGCAAATTTTTTAAGTAACATGTCTCCGGTATTGTAACCGTATTTTTCATTTATATATTTAAAATTTGCTATATCCGAACTTATAATAGCTATTTTACCGCTCATGTCATTTTCTTTATACGAAACGACTTTTTTTATAAACCTGTCACGTTTGGGCAGTCTGGTCAGGGTATCCCTGTCAAGTTTGCGTTTTAATGCCTCGGTATCCCTTCTGGGAGCTCTTTTTTTGAAAAGTTTGTCATACAGGGATTCACAGATGGTCTGAAGTGCTACAACTTCTTCTTCGGTCCATTCCCTGTGCTTCTCGGAATCTACAAAATCTACACATCCTACGAGGATTTCGGCGTCATATATGGGAATTTCTATCAGGCTCTCTGTTTCATTTGCATGTATAAGCACTAACGGACACTCTTCTCCTCTATAGTACCTGAACGCGCCGCCACCCTCGGAATATCTTTTTTCCATTTCATCCCAGAACTCATCCAGAAAACGTCTCTCAAGTCCCTGAAGCTGAAGAAGGTTCCTTCTGCTCCATTCATATGTACACTTAAGAGCCGCACCGTTCTCTGTTTTTTCTTTTACCACGATAATATCGACATCAAAAAGAGAACCCATCCTTATCAGAAAATCCTCAACGGCCAAATCGGGATTTCTGTTATACCGGATCATATCATCGACAAATCTGTCAAGTTCTTTTACATAATTGGCAATATTATTCTTCTCCATATCAAGGCTCCCATTTATTCTTTACATCGGGACATGTCCTGGTTCTCCCCGCTGCTCTGAGTTCTACATAACATCCGCATTTTACGCATGTACCGCTTATCAGGCTGTCACATTCACGGCAAATGCCCAGTCTTCTCCGGTATTCTTCTTCCGGAGTTTTTTCATTTTCCGGAATAGAGTCTATCATCTCTTTTACCGTACTATAAATCTTTTTTTCATCAAGATCTTCAAGGAGGCATTTATAGCAGATTTTTTTAGTCTCCATTTTTTCACCTTCATAAAACGATATACAAAATTATTATAACATATATTTGTCAATTTGTAAAATACCAATCTTAAATGATAAATATTTTAAAACTGAAAATATCCCCCACCTCCCAGCATAACGAAGGTGAAGGATATCTTTATTTTATGTCGTGTTTCACAGTGTTTTCACGATATGTAGGATATTCTGTCCGTCCACATACTCGTATGTCATCTCATCCATGGCTTTTTTTACCATATAGATTCCCAGACCGCCTATCTTTCTCTCCTGTGCCGACAGGGTCACATCCGGGTCTTCTTTTGCAGTAGGATCAAATGGCATACCGCTGTCCTTAAACGTGATTTTTACCTTTAGCGGATCCTGCAAAAACTCAACTTCGATCACTGCGTCACCGGTATCGGGGGTATACGCGTAATGTGCGATATTTACAAAAAGCTCTTCAACCGATACATCCAGCTGCATCTGCACTTTCATCGGGCAGTCCACAGATTCAAGTTCAGCATCCACAAATGCAAGAACACTGTTAAGGTTTTCAACTTTTGCTTCAATTTTTAATTCTTTCATTGAGCGTACCCTCCTTCAAAATTTACATAAAGACAATCCAGTGTCAGATGCATTCAAGTGCCTGCTTGATATCATTTATGATATCATCCACATCCTCGATACCTACAGAGAATCTGATAAGATCGGGATCTACACCTGCTTCTCTCAACTGTTCGTCGGAGAGCTGTCTGTGAGTATGGCTGGCAGGATGCAGGATACAGGTCTTTGCATCAGCTACATGAGTAACTATGGATGCAAACTTCAGATTATCCATAAACTTTATGGCAGCATCTCTTCCGCCTTTTACTGCGAAAGCGATAACACCGCATGATCCCTTGGGAAGATATTTCTGCTGTAAAGCATGGCTCTTGTCGTTCGGAAGATCCGGATAATGAACCCATGCAATCTTGTCGTTTTTATCAAGGAATTCAGCCACTGCCTTTGCATTGCTGCAATGTCTCTGCATACGAACATGAAGAGTCTCTAAGCCGAGGTTGATATAAAATGCGTTCTGAGGTGACTGTATGGAACCCAAGTCACGCATAAGCTGTGCGGTAGCCTTTGTGATATATGCGAGCTTCCCAAACTTGGTAGCATATGTAAGTCCGTGGTAGCTGTCATCAGGAGTACAGAGTCCCGGGAACTTCTCGGCATGAGCCATCCAGTCAAAGTTTCCGCTGTCAACTATTGCTCCTCCGACAGATACTGCCTGACCGTCCATATACTTGGTGGTGGAATGTGTCACGATATCGCATCCCCATTCAAAAGGCCTGCAGTTTACAGGAGTAGCAAAAGTATTGTCCATGATAAGCGGGATACCGTTCTTGTGTGCGATATTTGCAAATTTCTCGATATCGAAAACATTTACGGTAGGATTGGTGATGGTCTCACCAAATATACATTTTGTATTGGGACGGATGAGCTTCTGGAGTTCTTCCTCACTGATATCATTGTCTACAAAAGTACACTCGATACCCATCTTCTTCATGGAAACACCGAACAGATTATAAGTTCCGCCGTAAATTGATGATGAAGATATAAAATGATCGCCGCATTCACAGATATTAAATACCGCATAGAAATTTGCAGCCTGTCCCGATGATGTGAGCATAGCAGCCACGCCGCCTTCAAGTGCTGCGATTTTTTCTGCTACTTTGTCATTTGTGGGATTCTGAAGACGTGTATAAAAATATCCCGAAGCCTCCAGGTCGAACAGCTTACCCATCTGTTCACTTGTGTCGTACTTAAATGTAGTACTCTGGTAAATAGGGAGCTGTCTGGGTTCTCCCTGTGTAGGTACATATCCTGCCTGTACACATTTTGTGTCAACTGTTGAATTCATTTGAAAGTCCTCCGTTAATATATTTTATTTCGATGATTTCTCGAAATACTTAACATAATAATCATAATATATATTTTCTCTGTCCTTCGAGATAAGTCTGTCAACCTTGATGGCGAGATCCATATCATTCAGGAAAAGATTTACTACATTGGTGTTGTATACGGTACCCGATTCGGTGATAAGTTCCGAAAGAACTATGGAAAAATCCTTCGGTTCCTTATAGCATCTGCCCGTTTTGTCCGTACCGGCGTTAAGAGCATCACATACAGCCAGAATATCACAGACAACTCTCACAGGAGAATTGGTCATATCGACTTTTTCCGGATATCCGGAAGCCTGATCAAAACTTTTATGATGTCCGATAATAACATCCCGGTATATGTCCAGACCGTGCTCTGTAATCCTCGTCCCCAGCACCGGATGCAGTTTCAGCACTGTTCTTTCGGTATCGGTAAGTTCTCTGTACTGAGCCCCTTCGATACGGCTTATAAGATTCATTCCGATATCATGGAACAGAGCACATTTTCTCACATATTCTATAACATCCCTTTTTGTGTAGGGCATGGAATTGATCTTTAAAAAGGTCTCAACCGAATTCAAAAGGACCGGAGTATGCGTATACAGCGACTCCGTGATCATCACTGCCAATTCTGAATTCAGATACGAATCAAAGAAAGTCTGCGGCTGCCTGTTTATCAGCATGGTAATTATGAAATTCTCTTTTTCTTCCAGCGTATTTAAATAATCCACAGCGAAAAAGCACCACTCGCAGCATGCTTCATATATTAGGTGAGAATAGATGCCTTTTAAGGACAGATTTACAAAATATGAATTCTGTTCATCTATAAGTTTTTTCCTGTTTAGGGCACACATCTCCGAAAGAATATCAATTTTATCCAGCCATTTTATAAGCGCTATCGGAAGCTTTGTCTGGAAATAAAACTCATCCAGATTAAGTTCCTTTCCGTGAACGGAAGCAAATTTTTCTTTCTTTTTGTAGTAATAGTCAAGCATGTAGTTAAACGCATCGATATATGAAGTTTTACCGTCAACTATAAGTGCATGCTGGTAAGCTATCACCGTTGAAACAGGAATGTTCAGAATATTATTCTCCGTTTTCATCACGTTCGAATATACATCATTTGCTATCTGAACAAAAGCCTGCCTAGTCTCCGAATCCGCATAATCTATCCTGTATTCGATCCAAAGCCAGTTCTCTTTTATCATGTCTATCATCCCGCGGATCTCTTCGGATTTCCCGTCAATCTTCTGGACAAGGTCCGAATTATAAAATGAAAAGACTTCAAGCAGATAATCAAGGCTCTGTCCGGGCTGCAGCACATCCTTGCATTCCGTGATGGGAAGGATACAGCACAGATAATAATATGCCTGGAAAAACAGCTTCCTGATGGTGAGATCCGGGATCAGATTATAACTCTCGGAAAATTTGAGTATTTCCTTAAAGCATTCCACAGCTTTTAAATAATTATCTTCGTGATGCATCTTTACAGATGAGATATAATTCTGCCCCAGTCTGTCAAGAAGAGGAATAAGTCTCATCAGATCGTTGTGCTCACGATAATAGTCCACGAGTTTTTCAAGTAAGGAGCATCTGAAAAATACATCTCCTTCGCTGTCAGTGTAGAAAGCTTTATCTTCCGAAAAGAATAACTCAGCGTAATCATAATCCATTTTATGTCCGAAAACGGCATCACCAAGCAATGCATTCGTCTCGGAATTGACATCGTAAGCGGCACGAATAGTAGCCGCTCTTTCCTGATAAATGCTAATCCATTCATCCTTGGTAGATGCGGCACTGAGCTTACGGTTCAATTCGTTCATTATCCGTCGCTGGTTTTTATACGAGCTGTACACGGCTTTGAGAAGAGCCGGCGTTATTCTTTCCTTTTTCATTCGTAAACTCCTGTAAATGAAAATACATATTTATTATAGCAATTTTTGATTAATTAGTCAATTAAAGATTAGTATTTACCAAATGAAAGATTTTTCTTCTTCAAGATAAAATTGTCTATTTCCCTTGACATCCCTCTTAAAGTTTAGTATTATAAAATGTGATACATTATGTAATTTGGGTTCTTGCTAGATAAGTGAAGTATACAAGTATGGACATATTAAAGTTTTACACTCTAATTGAATACTGCCGAAATAAAAGGACTTTTATCCAGACTCATAACATACCCGATCCTGATGCGATAGGGTCTGCTTTCGGTCTGAAAAAGCTCTTTAAGCATTACGGTCTGAAATCCACTATCTGCTATGACGGTGAGCTGGACAGGATCAGTGCCGCAAAGATGCTGGACACATTCGGAATAGAGATGTTTTCAAACAGGGAATTAAAAGATACAATGATACCGAGCGACTGTATCATCTGTGTGGACACCCAGAAAAAAGCCGGAAACATCACAGATCTCGTTGGCACCGAGATAGCCGTTATCGACCATCATCCGGAAGTTGAGTATTCACGCACACACGACTACCTGTACAAGGATATCAGAAAAGTCGGTGCATGCTGTTCCATTATCGCCGGATATTTTAAGGAACTGGAAATAGAGCCGAGTGCCGAGACAGCTACTGCTCTTCTGCACGGTATAAAGATGGATACGCTTCAGTTTTCAAGAGGTGTTACAGCGACAGATATTGAGATGTTCGGATTCCTTCATGAATATGCCGATGACGACAGCCTGAAAAGTATCGAGACCAGCGGTATTATTTTTAACGACTTAAAGACTTACAGTGCAGCTATAAATAATATCCATGTTTTCGATTATCTGGGAATTTCGTACATTCCTTTCCCGTGCCCCGATTCTCTGGTTTCCATGGTGGCTGATTTTATCATGTCATTGAAAGAAATAGAGGTTGCGGTAGTATACAACGTTCGTCCCGACGGTCTGAAGTTCTCGGTCCGTTCCGAACGAAGGGAAGTCGATGCAGGTGTTCTGGTATCCGCAGCTCTTTCGGGACTCGGAAGCGGAGGCGGACACGCATCCATGGCAGGCGGAAAGATCCCGTCACACAGATTGTCGGAACTCGGTCCTTTTAGAGAGCATTTTATAAACGACCGTTTCATGAAGATGCTCGGTATCTCCAATAACAGGAGCCTCAGACAGTCCCTGACTCCTACCAAAAATATCAATTATGATTTTAAGAATCTGTAAACAATTTAAAAGATTAACCCGGACCCCAAGGCCCGGGTATTTTTGTGCGATAACGAAAACCGTCCCGATGTCGCATTTATTATCATGTTTTACGTTTACTCTTTACATGTACCTTTGAATTACAACGCTTGATATAATCGTCGATGTCTTTGAACCCGTCAGCATGTACAACACGCATAAATGCCAGGAAATAGTTCATATCGAAGTTCTTTACTTCGTCGATCATGAGTTCCATGGCTGCGTTTTTGTCAAATGCCGCTCTGTACGGACGTTCCGAAACCAGAGCCGCATATACATCACAGATACGAAGTATACGTGAGCCCACCGGTATCAGTTCTCCCTTCATATTGTCGGGATATCCTGATCCGTCAAAGTTCTCATGATGATGAAGTATTATATTCCTGAAGTTTTCATCACCTATCTTTTTTTCTTTTAAATAGTTATAACCCAAAGTAGGATGACGACGTACGTACTTGATTTCCTCGATCCTCAAAACGCCTTCTTTACGACCGTAAAGCAAGCTGCCGATCTGAAGTTTTCCTATATCATGTACTATTCCCGCTTTTGCTACTTCGATGCAGAAATCCTTGTCAAACCCCAGTTCTTCAGAAAGTCTCATGGCAAGATTCGCTACAAGTATACCATGATCGATAGCTTCCTCGCTATCTTCACTCGCGGCCTTTTCTACTTCTTCACGATTTACCGCATTTAGATTTCCCCAGGCTTTTTCGTCTATGCTGAAAAGTCCCAGAAGTTCGGCATTTCCCCTGAACATCATTATCTCCTCTAAAACTAAAATGCACTGCGTTTTCTGTCTATCATTTCATCAATTCTTGAAATGTATTCGCTGACATTTTTTACATTTTCTACTCTTCCGAACCTTCTTCCGTTGTCGGAATTCCTGTATATGAATTTTGATGACGCCCCAGCACCGAGTGCAAGTATCATCTGAACCTCTTCCATGATAAGTATGTTGTAAAGTCCTTCATATCCGGGCTTTGAATAACCTACATTTTCGAGATTCTCGGTCATATTTTTCTGTCTGTACAGATAGTATGGCTCGTACCCGTTCTCCATCATAAAATCGGCTGCGTAATCCACCATCTTTCCGACTTCTGATGCTTCGTGCCCCGCAAAACTTTCTTTTTCGGTAGTAAGCCTCGCCGCACGTTTCAGTGCCAGGGTATGTACGGTAATGCAATCCGGTGAGAGTTTCTTTACCTCATCAAGAGTGTGTTTCATATCCTCAAAATTCTCACCCGAAAGACCCGCGATAAGATCCATGTTTATATTGTCAAATCCGGCAAGTCTTGCCATATTAAATGCATCTACCGTCTGTTCTACGGTATGCTTTCTGCCTATAAGATCGAGGGTTTTCTGATTCATGGTCTGCGGATTGACGGATATTCGCGTGACACCCTCAACTTTTAGCATCCCCAGCTTTTCTTCGTCTATGCTGTCCGGACGTCCGGCTTCAACAGTGAATTCCAGACAATGGCTCATATCAAAGCACTGTTTTACTTTACGGATCACACTTTGAAGCTGACCGGCCGATACGGCCGTGGGGGTTCCCCCTCCAAAGTAGACGGTCTGAAGCTTTTTGTTTTTTAACAGACCACAGGTCTCTTCCACCTCTTTTAAAAGTGCCTCAATATATGCATCTGCCAGGTGTCCGAATTTTGATATCGGATGTGATCCGAATGAACAGTAATTGCATATGCTGGGACAGAACGGGAATCCAACGTATAAACTGTATCCCTCGTTATAATCTATCTTTTCGAGCAGCTGAAGTTCTTTTGCGGCTGTTTTTTGTGCAAGACCTGCTTTTTTCGGTGTACAGTAATATTCATTTACCATATATGAAATATTACCTACCGTATTGTTCTTTAATCGTTCAAAAAGAAGCTTCGTCGGACGTACTCCCGTAAGTATCCCCCACGGAAGCGTTCTTCCTGTTTTTTCGGATAATACCCGATGCAGAGCCTTTAGCAGCTGATTCTTATATGCACGTCTTTTTCGTTTTTCATACGGCATACGGTCATCCGGGATATCAACGTATTCAAATGCTTCTTTTTCTTTTAATTCGTGATTTATATATATGGAAAATTCTTTTTCATTGAGATGAAGATCAATTGTTACATTTCCTTCATCTGTATCTTCAGTATTTTTAGGCTCAACAGAAGAACATACTTCGCCCGTGTATTTTATATCTGTTTCGGCTCCGGGGAAAAAGGACTTTACTATCGGTCCAGTTTCCTGTGACATGTCAATACCCGAAATGTTCACTTTCACGTTCAATATCTGTAGCACCTCCATGCCCCGGATAACATTTTGTATCTTTGGGAAGCTTCATAAGCTTCGACCTGATAGATGAATATAATGCCGCTTCGCTGCCGGTAGGGAAATCGGTTCTGCCAACTCCTGATTCAAAAAGCGTATCTCCCGTAAACAGAACATTATCATCTTTAAAGTGATAACATACGCTGCCATGTGTATGTCCGGGAGTAAAAATACAGGTAAACTTAAGTCCTGATATCGTAACCTCTTCGTCATCTTCAAAAAGTCTGTCACATACTACTTCAACAGGTCTTCTGATTCTTTTTGATATGTTCAGATCGGAATCTTTTAACAGCGCATCTTCGTTTTTACCGGCCATAACAGGCGCACCGGTCCTGTCTTTCAGCGCCTTTACTCCCGTGATATGGTCGAAATGCCCATGTGTCAGAAGTATGGCTGAAAGCTTCACACCCAGGCTTTCCAGCCTGTCAGCTATTCTGTCTCCTTCGTCACCCGGATCTATGACTATCGCTTCTGTTCCGTTTTCTTTCATGATGATATAGCAATTTTCCTGCATGGCTCCAACCGGCATACATTCAAGTATCATTTCAGCCTCCCATAGCTCTGTCTACATCCATAACGCTTTCAACATTCCTGATCTTCTGAATGATAGTATTCAGTGTCTCGATATCTTTTACGTTGAAGCTGAGTGTGATAGTAGCTGAATCCTGTTTTCCCGCTCTGGCGTTTATGGACAGGATAGTGATGTTGTTTTCGGTGAGAACTTTTGATACACCAAGAAGTACTCCCGGTCTGTTCTTGGCGTAAATCTTGATCTCTGCCTCAAACAACTTGCCTTCTTCCTTCGGCTGTGAAGTATTCCATTCTGCAGGTTGAAGTCTTTTACGGTCTATCTCAGAAAGACTCAATATGTTGTAACAGTCGGTTCTGTGAACGGATATTCCTCTTCCTCTCGTAACAAATCCGACTATCTCATCTCCGGGTACGGGTGAACAGCATTTTGAAAAATGTACCGCCAAATCGTCGGCACCACGTACGATAATACTTCCCTTTATGACATTCTCGGGTCTCTTTGTATTTTTACCCGGAAGTGAATCAAGCAGTTCTTCGTCGGTAATCTCCTGCTTGTGTGTCTTGTTGTACTCATCCTGAAGTCTTACAAGTACCTGGCCTTCTTTTATGGCTCCATGTCCTATGGAAGCATAGATATTGTCCCATTCCTTATATCCGTACTTCTTGAGTACCGCTTCTATATACTCGGGTTTTAAGAGATCCGAAGGAGTAATCCCTTTGGATTTGCACAGGGCTACAAATATATCCTTACCTCTCTGGATATTATCCTCCCTGCTCTCATTCTTAAACCACTGGTTTATCTTGTTCTTTGCCTGTGTGGTTTTTACAATTTTCAGCCAGTCGAGAGAAGGCCCCTTTGAATTGGCTGATGTCAGTATCTCTATCTGGTCGCCATTCTGGATGATATAATCGTTCGGCACCATTTTGTTGTTGACCTTTGCTCCGACCATCTTGTTGCCGACCGCACTGTGTATGCTGTATGCAAAGTCGATGGGCGTGGAACCTACCGTCAGGTTCTTTACCTCTCCGGAAGGTGTAAAACAGAATACGCTGTCAGAGAACAGGTTCAGGTCATCTTTGAGCAGCATCAGGAATTCTTTGTTGTCCGAGAGATCCTGCTGCCATTCCAGAATCTGGCGAAGCCATGTAAGTTTTTCTTCCTCAGAATCGGGACTGAGCTTGCCTTCGGGGTCTACTTTGTATTTCCAGTGTGCGGCAATACCGTATTCAGCGGTACGGTGCATGTCAAAGGTTCTGATCTGGATCTCGAACGGCTGTCCGCTGTGTGCGATAAGCGTGGTATGAAGGGACTGATACATATTGGGTTTGGGCATAGCTATATAATCCTTGAAACGTCCCGGAATGGGTTTGTACATTTCATGGATCACGCCCAGAGCCGCATAACAGTCCTTTATATCGTTTACTATGATCCTGACTGCAAACAGGTCATATACCTGGTCAAGGGTTTTGTTCTGTGTAACCATCTTTTTGTAAATGCTGAACAGATGCTTTACACGTCCGTTTACCTTGGCTTCGATGTTTGCTTCTTTTATATGATTGCTTACTTCTTCAGTGATCTCTTTGATGAAATCCTGCTGTTCTGCAAGCTTTTTGGATACGTTTTCCGAGAGCTCCTTATAGACATTGGGCTCTATGTACTGAAGAGACAGATCATCAAGCTCTATTTTGATCTTGGATATACCGAGCCTCTGTGCTATGGGCGCATAGATATCCATTGTCTCCCTGGCTTTTTCATACTGCTTGTGGGGAGGCTGGTATTTTAATGTCCTCATATTGTGCAGGCGGTCTGCAAGCTTTATAAGAATAACTCTGATATCCTTTGCCATGGCCAGGAACATCTTACGCAGATTCTCGGCCTGAAGTTCTATTTTGTCGGCTGAATAGTTGAGTTTTGTAAGCTTTGTAACGCCATCCACCAGAAGTGCAACTTCAGCTCCGAATTCATTTTCAAGTTCCTCTTCCGTTACCACGGTGTCTTCTACGACATCATGAAGAAGACCTGCCACTATACTTTCAATGTCAAGCTCGAAATCCGCAAGTATAAGTGCCACACAGACGGGATGGATGATATAGGGCTCTCCGGACTTTCTCTTCTGGTCCTTGTGTGCCTCGTATGCAAGCTTATAAGCCCTATCTACCATTTCCAGGTCCGACGAGGGATGATACTCCAGTATTCTTTTCTTCAGTTTTTCATATAGGACCTCGGGACTTGTAAAATCCTCGGGTATCTCCATAGTAGCCTTCTTTATGTCCATATAACTGCCTCGATCACTTTATGGTGTCAAATACATATCTTGTAATACTGTGGAACTTCTCTCCTGCCTTAAGAAGAGGAGATGCAAAATTTTTCTCGTTTATGGAATTCGGGAAATACTGTGTTTCCAGACATACTCCGCATCTACGGCCGTACGCTCTGTTGCCTTTTCCGTACTGATATGCTATACAGTTTCCTGCATAGAACTGTACGCCCGGAAGATCCGTATATGTACTCATGCTTCTTCCGCTCTTCTCGTCTGAAAGGATCGCGCAGAGCTCTACTCCGTCGCCTTCCTTGTCTATCACAAAATTATGGTCGTAGCCCTTGCCGAAACGAAGCTGTTCAAAGTCATCGTTTATCCTGTCCCCGATAACAGTCGGAGTAGTAAAATCAAAAGGAGTTCCTGCTACGGGTTCTATGGTTCCGTAAGGTATACTCTCCTTGTCGGCAGGAGTATAGTTTGAACACTTAAGATAAAGCTTGTGTCCCATAGCGCTGCCGCTCCCTTCCCCGCCGAGGTTAAAATAACTGTGGTTGGTAGGGTTGTATACGGTATCCTGATCCGAAATGGCAGCATATTCGATTTCTAACGCATTGTCATCGGTCAGTCTGTATGTAACATCTGCTTTTAATGTTCCCGGAAATCCCTGATCCATATCGGGACTTTCAAGCGAAAGCTTTACTCCGTTCTCTGCTTCAAGTATCTCTGCCTTGAACATTTTTTTATTAAAGCAGGTATAAAAATCGCTGTGAAGATTGTTGTGTTCGTTGTCGTTCGGAGCAAGCTTGTATTCCTTGCCGTTTATAGTAAACTTTGCACCCGCAATACGGTTAGCATTCCTGCCGATGGTACTGCCAAAGAATGAAGTATTGTATTCATAGGGAGTAATGCTGTTAAATCCGAGTACTATATCATCGAGCCTGCCGTCCCTGTCCGGTACATAAAGAGCCTTTAATATAGCACCGAAATCAATAACCTCTGCTACGAGTCCGTTTTTATTTGTCAGTTTGTATAATGTGACTTTATCCCCTTTTGATGTCACGCCGAAGCTTTCTGCTGTTACGCCCATTTTCCTTGTCCTCCCGATAGTATAAGGTAAATTAAAAAAAATTTAAAAGTATTATACTACATTCTTCTCTTCTTGTAAAATATTTTTTATTCTTTTGATTTTCTCCTGTATTCGCAGAAACAGAACTCCATGTCAAAGCATGTCTGCTCTTCTCCTTCTTCTACGCACTCCCATTCCGGATCCTCGTCAAGATTAGGGAAATATGCGTCTGCCTCATAACTGTAGTTTATCTTTGTGATGATAGCGGTATCGCACAAAGGCAGGAATTCTTTGTACAGGCTCTCACCGCCTATGATAAAGATGTCATCCGTCGGGATGTTTTCTTTTTTTATAAGCTTTAAGAGTTCTTCCTTGCTGTGCACTACTTCAGCACCTCTCACTTCATACTCGGGATTCCTGGAGAGTATGATGTTTCTTCTCTGTACGAGGGGTCTTCCTCCCGGGAAGGTTTCTATAGTTTTTCTTCCGAGCACTACCACTCTGCCAAGTGTAAGTTTCTTGAAATTCATCTGGTCCGCACGTATGCTAGCGAGCAGTTTGCCTCTAAATCCTATGGCCCAGTTGTTGTCTACGGCTGCTATAAGTTTCATTTATCTACCTTCTTTCAAATATTTGACTTCTCGAAAATCGCTCTGCGATTCCCTCAGAAAAAAACTTTGCACTTCGTGCAATCTACATACCTCGAGAATCGCTCTGCGATTCCCTCGGTAAAAAACTTTGCACTTCGTGCAATCTACATACCTCGAGAATCGCTCTGCGATTCCCTCGGTAAAAAACTTTGCACTTCGTGCAATCTCCGGCTTTGCCGGAGCAACACCGATAAATCGGTGTTGTTTTTTACACTGCTATCGGTATATTGGTGACCTGCTCACCGAACTGATAGTTGTCGAGTCTTACATCATCCTTCGTAAATGAATAGAAATCCTTTTTATCCGGATTGAGCCAGAAGTCAGGCGCAGGATATGTGGGACGGGTGATAAGTTCTTTGATGATATCCACATGTCTGTCATAGATATGTGCATCTGCTATTACATGGACGAATTCTCCCACCTGCATGTCACATTCACGTGCCAGCATGTGTGTAAGGACCGCATACTGGCATACATTAAATGCATTTGCTGCCAGTATATCCTGTGAACGCTGGTTCAATATGGCGTTAAGTATCAGCCTGCCTCCGTCTTTGGGCTTAGTAACATTAAAGGTCATGCTGTATGCGCAAGGATATAGCATCATCTCGGACAGATCCTGATGAACATATATATTTGTCATTATACGGCGGCTGAAAGGATTATTTTTGAGATCGTAGATAACCCTGTCTACCTGGTCGAACATGCCTTCCTTGTACTTATGCTTTACTCCGAGCTGGTACCCGTATGCTTTTCCAATAGTACCGTTCTCATCCACCCACTGATCCCAGATGTGGCTGCCAAGTTCTGCTACCTTGTTTGATTTCTTCTGCCAGATCCAGAGTATCTCATCAGTTGCGGTTTTGATGGGAACCTTACGGAGTGTCATGGCAGGGAATTCCTTGCTGAGGTCATATCTGTTAACTACTCCGAATTTTTTAATGGTATATGCGGGTGTACCATCCTCCCAGTGAGGACGTACCTTTTCGTCTTCTGTGCTGGTGCCGTTTTCTAAAATATCATTACACATTTTTATAAATAAATCGTCTGCTACGCTCATATTCTCTCCTTCATTTCGAAAAGGGCTGCCGCATTCTGCAGCAGCCCTTTTCTTTGCTGTTATCTCTGAATTGGAAGTGTGCTGATTAAATCTCCGTAAACTTCTTGATATTGGAAGCATTTGCGTACTTTGTACGATGACCGTCAGCCTGTACTACAAGTGTAGGCGCTGCCATAATGCCCCATTCTTTAGCAAGATCCGGATTCTCTTCTGCATCTATAATAGTATATTCCTTGCCGTCAAGATATTCTTTGGCGAGTCTGCAGTTCGGACAGGTCTTGGTGGTAAACAGATATAATCCGTCACCTGTAAGTTCCTTGCCGAGTGCTGCTGCCTCGATCTTCTCTTCGTCAACAGGCTCGGTATTCTTGTCAAGGTTTACTGCGATATCATCTGTATTGTAACTGCAGCATCCTGCTCCGAGAGAGAATCTGTTGGACTTCTCAAGAGTGTACTCCGTTCTGTTCTTGTACTCCTGAGCCTTACCTGCATTCCAGTTATTTACAGGTCTGTAATAACCGGTAATTCTTGAATAAACTTCTGCTTCCTCTCCGCAGATAGGACATTTGAACTGTTCACCTGTAAGATATCCGTGATTCTTGCAGATGGAGTATGTAGGTGACATGGTGTAGTAAGGAAGCTTATAGTTCTCTGCTATAGTACGTACAAGCTTTGCAGCTGCCTGCCATGAAGGAAGCTTCTCACCGATAAATGCATGGAATACTGTTCCCGATGTATACAGTGTCTGAAGTCTGTCCTGAATATCAAGTGCAGCAAATATATCTTCGGTAAACTCAACAGGAAGATGTGAGCTGTTTGTATAGTAAGGTGTATCTCCCTTAGCTCCTGCGGTCCTGATATCGGGCCAACGCTTCCTGTCATGCTTTGCTAAACGATAGCTGGTGCTCTCAGCGGGAGTAGCTTCGAGGTTGTAAAGATCCCCATATTCCTCCTGATAATCTGAAAGTCTTTCTCTCATATGGTTCAGTACTTCTACTGTGAAGTCCTGTGTCTTCTTATCTGTAAGATCTTTGCCGAGCCATCTTGCGTTAAGACCTACTTCGTTCATACCCACAAGACCTATGGTAGAGAAGTGGTTTGCAAAGGTTCCGAGATAGCGCTTTGTATAAGGATAAAGTCCCTCATCCAGAAGCTTCGAAATGATCTGTCTCTTTACTTTAAGTGAACGTGCTGCAAGATCCATCATTCTGTCAAGTATCTTGTAGAACTCGTCGGGTGTAGCTGAAAGATATGCTATTCTGGGCATATTTATAGTAACAACACCTACAGAGCCTGTAGACTCGCCTGAGCCGAAGAAGCCACCTGACTTCTTCCTGAGTTCACGAAGGTCAAGACGGAGACGGCAGCACATAGAACGAACATCTGAAGGCTCCATATCCGAATTGATATAGTTCGAGAAATAGGGAGTACCGTACTTGGCTGTCATTTCAAAGAGAAGCTTGTTGTTCTCGGTATCCGACCAGTCAAAATCTCTGGTAATTGAATATGTGGGGATAGGATACTGGAATCCTCTTCCGTTGGCATCTCCCTCGATCATAATCTCAAGGAATGCCTTGTTGACCATATCCATCTCCTTCTTACAATCCTTGTAGCAGAAATCTACTTCTTTTCCGCCGATGATACAGGGAAGTTCAGCCAGATCGTTCGGAACGGTCCAGTCAAGAGTAATATTGGAGAAAGGTGCCTGTGTTCCCCAACGGCTGGGTGTATTTACACCGTAAACGAAACACTGTATGCACTGCTTAACATCGTGATATGACATATTGTCAGCCTTTACAAAAGGCGCAAGATAAGTGTCGAATGATGAGAAAGCCTGTGCGCCTGCCCACTCGTTCTGCATGATTCCGAGGAAGTTAACCATCTGATTACAGAGTGTGGAGAGGTGCTTTGCAGGTGAAGAGGTGATCTTGCCGGGGATCCCGCCAAGGCCTTCTTTGATGAGCTGCTTTAATGACCAGCCTGCGCAATATCCTGTAAGCATGGAAAGATCATGAATATGAATATCTGCATTACGGTGTGCGTTTGCGATCTCTTCATCATAAATCTCGGACAGCCAGTAGTTTGCGGTTATAGAGCCTGAATTGTGAAGGATAAGTCCACCGACCGAATATGTAACCGTGGAATTCTCCTTTACACGCCAATCTTCTTCTTTTACATAGCTGTTAACGATATCCTTGTAATCAAGGATAGTTGACTTCATATTTCTGATTTTTTCACGATTCTTCCTATATAAAATATATGCTTTTGCAACTTCATTGTATCCTGTCTGGTTCAGTACCTCTTCTACACAGTCCTGAATGTCTTCGACATTGATGCAGCCTTCCTTTATCTTTGACTGGAATGCCGAGGTAACACGAAGCGACAACAGATTGATGATGTCGTCATTGTAAAGCTGTTCTGTGGCATTAAAAGCCTTTTTGATGGCGTTTGAGATCTTTGAAAGGTCAAAATCCGCTATTTCTCCATCACGTTTTGTTACATTGAAATTAATCATGTCCTTCTCCTCCAAATAAAACCTTAGACCCCGACGACCCTTTCGCGCCGGCAAGTTTAAGTTTAGCAGAACGAGCTAAAGAAGTCAATACTAAAATCACAATATGATGAAAAAATTTTACGGGCACACACTAGATGTTGTGTATGCCCGTATTTAAGCCATTCTTCTATTCTTTGGTCACGCCGATCCTGTTTTCAAGGTACTTTTGCTCCTTATAAGCCATCCTGTCTTCGGGGCAATGCTCAAGATATACCCCCAAGAGCTTGTATGCAATCTCCATTTTACCCTTCTTTTCGGCGATGATAATCTGATATTTTAATATCTCGGTGTCTGAAATATTTTTATCCTGTGCGGCTTTTATATATTTATCCGCCAGATCGAAATAGTACTTGTCGTCGTGTTCCCATTCTACACGTTTAGTAAGCTCTGCCGCCTTTAAGATCATCGGTATTATGTCACCGTATCCTTCAATATATGCGGAATGGATATTTAAGTATGTGACCATCTCATCAACAAGGGCCAGAACATCTGCGGGAGTCTTTTCTTCGAGACGCATGCCGTAGATGGCTCTGTACTCTTCGATGGCATATTCTTTGAGTTCGATAACTTTTCTCTCGTCTGCTTCCCAGAGATCCCACTCTTCTTTTAACCAGTACAGGTTGGCTCTCATCTTATAGAGCTTTATGGTTTCGTTTCCCGAATCTATGGCATCCGTAACCAGCTTTATCAGTTCATCGTTACTGTATACGGGGGCTGACTGTCCTTCGCCTTCCTCAATATCCGAATTCATCTGCCACGCAAGAAGCGCGGCTGATGATTTGTACTCGGCTTCCTTTTTCTTGTCCGTTGTTTTTTCGCCAAGCTGACGTAAAAGAGCTATAGCAGATTCGTACTCGTTTTTTGCCATGTAAATCTCGAGAAGAGCTCGCCGTACCGCTTCACCCGTCTCCGGTTCTTTTTCAAAATAATTCCCGTAGGTATTATCCTGATTTACCATGATGCCAAGAAGTGCCTCGGCCCCTTCTAAGTCGCCGGATTTAAGCTGGTTGAATGCGTATCCCGAAAATACGGTAACGGATTTCTCTCCGTTACGAAGTGCTTTGAGGAACGACGCTTCTGCTTCCGCGTACTTTCCTGCCTTGTAATAATCTGCAGCATCATTTATATAGGAAACTTCTTCTGTGGCACAGCCGGAAAGAATAAAGAGACTGAGTACCAAAACAAGGCATAAGAGTATATAACTCCTATGCCCTGTACGGGATTTATTTACATTATAATCTCTCTTATATATATTATTGAACATTCCAATCTCTTTTCGTTTTATAATGTATTCTCATTCCGACCAAATGTTTTTATTCTCTGAGAAAAATACGGCAATTTTTCCATATATATACAAAATCAATCAGAGAACCGTCCCTGTGATTGATTTACTTCTTTACAGCGTTCTCTGCATCTTCACGACGGATCTGGGCACGCTTTATCTTACCGCCCAGGGTCTTCGGAAGTTCATCCACATATTCAACTATACGGGGATACTTGTAAGGAGCGGTGTTGTGCTTTACATGGTTCTGAAGCTCCTTCGTGAGTTCGTCGGAAGGTGTATATCCCTTTGCAAGTACTACAGTTGCCTTTACTACCTGGCCTCTGATGGGATCGGGTGCTGCTGTGATAGCACACTCTACTACCGCAGGGTGTGTAATAAGCGCACTCTCTACCTCGAAAGGTCCGATACGGTAACCCGAACACTTAATAACGTCATCATGACGTCCTACAAACCAGTAATATCCGTCCGAATCACGCCATGCAACGTCTTTTAAGTTATATATTCCGCTGCCTATAGCTTCATCGGTCATCTTCTCATCACGGTAGTAACCTACAAAGAGTCCTATAGGATAATTATCCTTCGGTACTGCTACTGTTATCTCGCCTTCCTCACCGTCTTCTGCTTCTTCTCCCTTGCTGTTAAGAAGACGTATGTTATAAATAGGTGAAGGCTTGCCCATCGAACCGGGCTTCGGCTCATACCAGGGGAAGTTTGCCAGAAGTACGGTACTCTCTGTCTGTCCAAATCCTTCTGCGATCGTGTATCCTGTAAACTCCTTCCATTTACGTACTACCTCGGGGTTCAGGGGTTCACCTGCTGTACACCAGCGTTTTACCGAAGAAAGGTCGTATGCTGCAACATCCTCCTGAAGCATAAATCTGTACATGGTGGGCGGTGCGCAGAATGTGGTAACCTGATATTTCTGAAGTACTGCCAGGAGATTCTCGGGATGGAATTTCTTCATATCATAACAGAAAATGGTGGCACCGCAGATCCACTGTCCGTATATCTTACCCCAGCCAAACTTTGCCCAGCCTGAATCTGATACGCTCATGTGGAGCATATTTTCTCTGACACACTGCCAGTATTTTGCAGTAACGATATGTCCCAGGGGATGCATATAATTGTGGCAAACCATCTTGGGCATACCTGTGGTACCCGATGTAAAATAAATCTGCATAATATCGGTATTATGGGTACGTTCTTCTCCGGTAGGTCTCTCAAAAACGTCACTCTGACCTTCCATACCGTCATGAAGGTTCAGCCAGCCGTCTCTGTGACCGTTTACAAGCATTATATTCTTTACTTCTTTTACTTCTTTTACGGTATTCTCAATCTGCTCTACTACAAAGTCATCATCGATACCGATGAACATCTCGATATTTGCAGCTTTTGCCCTGTATACGAGGTCATGAGTGGTAAGCTGAAGAGTACCGGGGATTATGATAACACCCATCTTGATAAGTGCTGTGGCACAGATCCAGTATTCGTAACGGCGGCGTAATATCATCATAACTACAGAACCCTTGTGAAGTCCGAGGCTCTTAAAATAATTTGCCGCCTTATTTGAAAGCTTGCTCATCTCGGCGAAAGTAAAAGTCTTTTCCTCGCCGTCATCATCGCACCAAACAAGGGCACGGTTCTCAGGCTTTTCCTTTGCCCATCCGTCTACGATATCAAAACCGAAGTTGAAATCCTCCGGTACATTTACTTTGTAATTTGCCTTAAAATCCTCGTATGAATCAAAATCTATACGAGGAAGAAACTTCTCTAACATGATATGTCCTCCTAATTTTTCTTACGGAATTATTAAAATATTTCATATCATCACAAAAACAAAAGATCCTTCACTTCTAACGGGATGACATAAAATAAATCACTGAATTGTGTCAATAATAGATTTTCAAACAGAGAACCGTCCCTCTGATTGATTACGCCCTAAGACCAAAAAAGTTCTCAGGGCTTTCACACCTCTGTGATCACCGTAAGGAATGTAGCAGGCTCATCGCCGGCGCAGCGCTGTCCGTGAGGAATCTGTGGATTAAAATAAATGCTGTCGCCTTCCTCTAAAACTATATCCTTTGTTCCTATTACAACTGTTACTTTACCTTTAAGGCATAAATTAAATTCCTCTCCTTTATGAGTTACCAGATCAACGGGTTTGTCCGAAGGATCGATGGTAACAAGAAGGGGCTGCATGATTTTCTTTGTAAATCTATATGCCAAATCCTTAAAATAATATCCGGGAATTCTGTCGATAACCTGACCCTTGCCTTTTCTAACCACATGATATGTGTCAAGATTTGCAGGCTCACCTGTAAGTATTTCGGCAAAATCAACATTGCATAATTTTGATATCTGATAAATGGTACTTATCGGAACATTTTTACCTGTGGATTCATATTCCTTATATGTAGCCAGATCTATTCCGAGTTCTTTGGCGAATTCTTCCTGAGTGTAACCGCAGGCATCTCTCAAGCCCGCTATACGTTCTGCTATTTCCCTGATCTCATCATCCATAATTCGACTCCTAAAATACAGTTTATTCCTAATATTTTTTTCAACACATCATATAATATCACTTTAAAAAATTTAAGTCAACCCTTATTAAATTCATATGTGTAGAAAAAAAGCCACGGAAAACCGTGGCTTTCAATTAAATCACATCACTTTATTCAAGCCTTAACTTCTGCATTCTTGGGCTTTCTGCCGGGCTTCTTCTTCTCAACGGGAGCTTCAGCCTTTACTTCTGCAGCCTTAGGAGCCTCTGCCTTTACTTCTGCAGCCTTAACAGTCTCAGCCTTAGCTTCTGCTGTCTTGGGCTTTCTGCCGGGCTTCTTCTTCTCAGCGGGAGCCTTCTCTACTTTAGCAGCTGCCTTCTTTGCAGGCTTCTCAGCCTTAGCGGTTTCCTTCTTCTCTGCCTTTACGGTTTCTTTCTTAGCGGGCTTTGCTGCTTTTTTTGCACCCTTCTTTGCAACGATAAGATCAAATACTGCAACCTTATCTACATTACGTGAAACATATACATTACCTGCTTCAACTTCTTCGCTAAGCTTCTTCTTGCCTTCTGCGATAGCAACAATCTCTTCTGCGCTGCACTGGATCTTGAAATCATGATCAAGATATTCCCAAGGCTCAACATTGATTTTTCCGTCTGCTACTTCGATATAGAAGGCGCCTTCGCCTTCACCGGTCACATCAACCTGAACTGCAAGATGCTCATCAACAAGAGCAGTGTCAGCTTTTGCATAAGCTTTTTTAACCTTTGCAACAATTTCTTCGTACTTCATAACGCCCTCCATAAATAATTAGGAAAAAATAATACAATAATAATTATAACATAATAATTATAAAAAAGTAAATATGCGACATTGCCAAAAAATAATTACAATTAAAATCACTTTTTCACAATACTGCACAATAAAACAATTAAATCGCTTTATGCTAGTGATTATATTATCTATTTTTTTAATTGTCAATATTAATTTATAAAAAACAAAATAAATAATAATTTATTTATATATTTTCTATTTGCCAATCAATCGGATTTAATCCTTTTGAAATCAAAAATTCATTTGCACGGCTAAAATGTTTGCATCCGAAAAATCCTCTGTAAGCAGATAAAGGCGAAGGGTGCGGAGCCTTTAATATCATGTGTTCCGGGTTATTTAACAATACTGATTTTTTTTGTGCGGGACTGCCCCACAACATAAAAACAATCGGTCTTTTTTCTTCATTAATTATTTTAATTATCGCATCCGTAAATTGTTCCCATCCATGTCCCGCATGTGTATTTGCCTGATGCGCTCTGACGGTTAAAACAGTATTTAATAACAGAACTCCCTGATCCGCCCATTTTTTTAAATACCCGTTATTCGGAATAAAACAACCGCAATCATCTTTTAATTCTTTATATATATTTTCAAGTGAAGGCGGTGCGGGATTTCCGGGAAGAACAGAAAATGAAAGACCGTGAGCCTGGTTCGGTTCATGATAAGGATCCTGTCCGAGTATTACAACTTTTACATTTTTCAACGGAGTATAATGCATGGCATTAAATATATCTTCCGCAGGAGGATATATTATTTTTGTGGCATATTCGTTTTTAATAAAATTATATAATTCGGAATAATATTCTTTTTTATATTCCGGCATTAATTTCTCTTTCCAGTCGTTACTGATGGCCGCCATTTATTTCACCTCATAAAGAAAACAGGCATGCACTCCGAAAAGCGCATGCCTCTGATTCATTCCGTACGTCATTAAAATATTAAGCACGTTCTACTTTACCGGCTCTTAAGCAAGAAGTACAAACATACATCTTCTGTGTTCCGCCTGCGGTTTTTACTCTGACGGACTTAACATTTGTCTTCCACATTCTGTTAGCACGTCTTGATACGTGGCTTCTTGAATAGCTTAACTGATGTCCGAATCTATTTTCTTTCTCACAAATTGCGCATTTAGCCATTATAAACACCTCCTTGCACAAGAATTTCCGGCTTTTAAGCCTCAAACATTAGACATTCTATCACAACTCTGAAAAATATGCAAGCAAAATTTTTTCAACTGTCACAAATTTTTATGACCCCGATCAATTTTCCTGATCTTTCAGATATTCCTCGCCCTTCTTATCCATCTCTTTTTCTGTCTCTTTGTCTTTGGGAGATTTCTTGAATTTGTCGATAACTCCGGGAACCATATCAAGTACTTTTGATACAGCATCAGTATTCTTAACGCTTACAAGTCTGCATTTTCCGTCCTGTACCACAAGTACTGAATTTGGTGAAATCTTTCCTCCCATTCCGCCGCCTGCACTGTTCTTCTTCTCATCTTTTACAAAAGCCCCTGCACCAACACCAAAGCTTACATCAACAAGAGGAAGTATGATAGTTCCGTCATCAAACTTTACTGCTTCACCAACAACTGTTTTTGTGGTGATGAAAGAATCCATACCCTTAAATAATGATGTGACTGTCTCTGCAAAATTGTTGTCTGCCATTTTTCTTTCTCCTTTTCTCTATTACATTTTTTTAAGTTTACCCACTTTACGGCGGATATACTTTATATCTTTATTAAACCAAACCTTTATGGCCGGTATAACAAGCAGTGCCAAAACTATCTTTCCTTTGAAATCAATATCTGCTTCTATCTTCTTCTCATTAAAGTCGGGTTCAAGTATTATGTTCCCGCCCCATAAAGGATAAAACGCAGATGCGGTTCCGAGAATTTTTCCTGTCGTTGCCGGATCCTCCATACCGAATGCAACTCTTCCTCTGAATCTTTTAGGTTTCAGTCTCTTTAATATCAGGAAAAGTTTTGCTTTTCCGTATGCGATTCCGCTTCGTACCCTCTCATCATCTTTCATATCAAGAATGTAATTTTTCTTTTTATTGAGGGATGAAATCTTATCTTTTATATTCTTAAATTTCTCACGGATCCCGTTGATTTTTTCTTTTATCTTTTTCGGGATACCTGCTATTTTTGCAAATATTCCTTTTTCTTCGGATTCGTTTTCTTCAGATTCATCATCAAGATCAAAATCATCTATTTCATCATTTTCTGTATCTTCTGTTTTTTCAGAATCCAAAGATTCTTTATTATCTTTATTTTCTTTTTTCTCTTCTTCCTTATCCTTCTCTATTTCTTTTATCTCTGTTTTTGTATTTTCGTTTTTATTTTCTTTTATTTCATCATCCGGTTTTTCAATTTCCGTTTCAATATCATTTTCTTTTTTCTTTTTCTTTGCTTCTTTTAATTTTTCTTTTTCCTCTTTCTTCTTCTGTTTTTCTTCTTTTTTCTTCTGCTTTTCTTCCTTCTTTTTTACTGTTTCGGGGTCATTCGAATAGAGCTTAAATATTCCGAAAAGCC
>JAEEKN010000449.1 GCA_016282435.1 Lachnospiraceae bacterium
AATATAAACGCCGTGGGTATCGCGGTCAGAACAATTACCAGGAACAGAACCCAGAGCTTTATAATATGCTTGTGAAGCTTAAACATGATCCACGCAAGAAAAACTACCAGCGCTACCTTCACCAGCTCCGACGGCTGAAACTCGAAGCCCGGGTTATTTATACCCAGTGACGGATCTCCGCCTATCTTTATCCATCTCTTTGCCGTATAATGCTTCCATCCGTATATAGGTGGCTTATCCACAAAAGCACAGATAAGCAGTAGTCCCATTCCCATCATATACAGGAGCGGAGAACATTTGGCTACGAAATGATAATCTATCAGGGATACCACCAGTATAACAACCAGTCCTATGATAAGGGCTATAATCTGTTTCTGATACAGATCCTGTTTTATCGCCTGCTTCTCGTACAGGTCCAGAACATATATGAGATATACCCCTATAAATCCAAGTACGTAAACGAGCAGCAAAAGCAGAAAGCAGTAGCTTTTTATATCATAATTCCTTAACGGAAATATGGTCTTAAGAAGCTTTTTCATTACTATCCTTCTTCTTGTTATTCGGATCCGGTGAAGGAGGAGTACGCTTTACACCCTTTATAGGAATATTCGCACAAAGTGCAGGTGTAAGCTCGCCGCCCTCCGACGGAGCCTTGGTAATATTAAAATCAAGTTCATCAGTTGCTATATCCACATACTTTGATAAAACACTGATAATATCGTTCTTTATCCTCTCTAAGGTTTCCGGAGGAAGGCCTGTCCTGTCTGACTGAAGTACGAATTTAATTCTGTCAACGGCATGACTGGCAGAGTCGTTTTTTTTCTTGAAAAAATTATCCCAAAATGCCATATTAGCCTCCTACTTCTTCTTGAACAGTTTACTGAAGAATCCCTTCTTTGCGGTAAGGTCAAGGAAAGGTACCTCTTCTCCCGTAATACGCCTGCAGATATTCATATAAGCCTGTCCGGCCTTCGAGTCATTACCTACCAGAGGCTCACCGTTATTGGTAGCTACTATGATGCCTTCATCATCGGGTACCACGCCGATGAGGTTCACAGCCAGGATTTCTACTACATCGTCGCTTGACATCATGTCGCCGGTCTTCACCATATCAACTCTCAGCCTGTTTACGATGAGATCTGTCTTCTTCATCTCATGTGCTTCAAGAAGACCTATGATCCTGTCGGCATCTCTAACTGCTGAAACTTCGGGAGTTGTAACAACCAGAGCCCTGTCAGCGCCGGCCACTGCATTCTCGAAGCCCTGCTCTATACCTGCGGGACAGTCTATGATAATGTAATCAAACTCACCCTTAAGCTGGTCACAGAGCTGCTTCATCTCCTCGGGCTTAACTGCCGATTTGTCCCTTGTCTGTGCGGAAGGAAGCAGATAGAGATTGGGATATCTCTTGTCCTTGATAAGAGCCTGCTTAATCTTGCAGTTTCCTTCGATAACATCTACCAGGTTGTATACGATCCTGTTTTCAAGTCCCATTACGACGTCCAGGTTCCTCAAACCTATATCTGTATCGATAAGAACCACTTTCTTATCAAGCTTGGCAAGGCCTGTACCCACATTTGCGGTGGTCGTGGTCTTTCCTACTCCTCCCTTACCGGAAGTAACTACGATTACATCACCCATTTTAATAATCCTCCTCTTTCGATGCATTTACCACATCGGATTCCTCAACTTATACTTCAAATATGAAGCAGAAAGTTTTAATTAATGATTAACTATTATTGTACTAAATTTTTCAAAATACTTCAAGTTTAAATTGTAAGAGACGTGATAATTTCCTTCACAAGAGGCGAAATACATATCTGATTGTTCTCCAGATATGCTATTTTTGTCTCCTTCTGACCGTTTCTGTCCTGATGATCGGGAGATCTGGCTATAATATCTGCTATACGAAGCTGTACAGGACTCATATCCGAACAAATGACGAAACAATCCGAATTACCGCCTGCGCCGGCCCATGCAGTACCCCTAAGAGTACCCAGAACTATTATATTCCCTTTTGAGACCAGATCTGCACCTGCATTTACATCTCCCAGTACGACTATACCGGTATCACTCTCTATGGACTGTCCGGATCTTAAGTTTCCCTTATAGATCCTGGCATTTCCTGATGTCATTTCATTTATCTTTTTATTTACGGCACGCTCAAATTTTTCATTGGCCTCGTCGGAATTGTCCAGGATGCATACTATATCGAGCGCTGTATTTTCTCCGATGCACTTTATCAGCTCATCCTTCTGCTCGTCCGTAAGCTTCTTTCCTTCAAAAGCCAGTGCTGTCTTGGCGTTTCCCAGGAACTTAGCACTGTCCCTGAACTTCTTCTCCACCTTTTCCTTTAAGACAGAGTATTCCTCATTCTCGTCAAGTACCAATGTTATTCCGTTTTTTGTACCTTTGATAACTACCGAACTTCCCATATTATAAACCTCTGTATTATATTGATTATCGTCCTTCATCAGTCCGAAACGTTGATGTTTGTAACAGTTGTGGTCTTTAGATCACCGCTAAGAAGCGCTTCTTTGTTCTCATTGTTAAAGTAGAGTCCGTATACTTCTCTTGCGAGCTTTGCTGCATTTGCCGAAGCATATCCGTTAGGAAGAACTACCGTAACACTGACCTCAGGATCTTCATAAGGCGCAAATGATATGAACAGACCGTGGCTGGGATGTGTCAGGCTGACCTGAGCCGTTCCTGTTTTTCCTGCTACTTTGACACCCAGATCGCCGTATATTATGTTCAGAGAGTTTGCGTCAGTATTTACAACGTTATACATACCCTGTTGTACCGCAGCCCATTCGGCATTTGTATATTTGTCTATTTCATTGTATACACTGGCTTTGTTATCAACCTCTGTCTTCTTCTCTTTGTTGTAGGTCTTGTCAACCAGTGTAAGATTGAACACGGTTCCCTTGTTAGCTATCGCAGTCACGTAACGTGATATCTGGATAGGCGAGAAACTGTGGTAATATCCTATCGAAGTACGTACCGCATCCGTAGAGGATATGGTAGGCATGATCTCCGGAAGTTCCACACCCGACTTCTCGGCAAAACCGAACATGCTCGCATATTCCTGTATCTTCGAAATACCCTGACTGTCGCTGTATTCACCTTTTGAGTCCAGTGACATCTCATAGCCCACTTTGTAGAAGAAGTAGTTACACGAATGTTGGATAGCCTGTGTCAGGTTTATCCTTCCGTGATTGTCCGGATACTTCCAGCACTTAGGCGAAGGATCTACCTCTTCGAAAACACCTTTGTCTTCTATCAGTGTTGAAGTCGTGATAATATGCTCTCCGAGTCCCGCAAGAGCCATCAAAGGCTTAAAAGTTGAACCCGTTGCCGTCATCTGCTGTGTGGGACGGTTAAGCAAAGGTGTCGCTTTATTGTTCAGGAGCTTTTGATAATACTCCCAGTCAATCTTGTTCGTAAGCTTGTTCGCATCATATGTCGGATAGGTCACCAGAGCTCTGATATCTCCGGTTTTTACATCCGTGATAACTATAGAACCGCTGCACGGCTCAAGTGCCAGCATTCCGGGAGTGATCTCCAGATTCTGGATCTTCTCTATCACCCATGTATAAGGAGCGATATTCCCGTTTGCAAGCCTGTAGTAATCGTTTCTGTCATACTCCAGGAATCCCTGATCGTAAAGCAACAGGCAGCATTCCCTTCCCGACAGTTTGTGGGTAAATATCAGCTGTCTGTATACCAGCTTCTCAAATTCCGTGTTATCCTTTACACCATCGACTATATATCTGAGTACTTTTGAAAAAATCTCCTCATTGGTATTGTAATCAGACTTGATACCCAGAAGTTCCAGATTTATCCAGCCTACATTGATACCGTACTTTATGAACTCAGATAATGCCAGCTCACCTTCGGCATACTTTTTGTATACCGAATCCTTGGTGTCCACGTTATCTTTTATCACTACATTGTTGTTTTTCAAGAACTGATATATGAATTCGATATATCCCTTCATCTCATCCGACAGCTTATTGTTGGGAGTTCCGTTTTCAAATGAGATGACTTCCTTCAGTCTGCTGTTTATCAGTTTCATCCTCTCTTCATACAGTGCATTGGTCTGTTTTTCAAGAGGCGTGGCGTCTTCTGCCGAAAGATGTGCTATATCCACCATTGAATTGTCAAAAAACGCATTATATACTTCATATATGGGTATAGTAATCTTGTTCGCTACGGTTCCTTTTCCACCGTAGTCTTCGGAATTCACTATCTTGGATATCAGAATAGCAGCAATATTGTTCTCGAGGATATGGTAGCAGGCTATCTGAGTCTCTCGGTCTATCGTAAGATACACATCATTTCCGGCTGTAGGCTCTTTTTTTACTTCTTGATCTACAACTTTTCCGGCTGAGCTGAGTGTCAGCTGCATCTCACCCTTGCTTCCTCTGAGCTCTGCATCATATTCCTTTTCCAGACCGGTCTTTCCTATATAATCCGAAGTTGAATATATCGGATTTTCATAACCCGAATTCAGCTCCTCGCACTCTTCCTCATTCATGGCGCCGACATATCCGAGTATATGAGCAAAATACATACTGTCATTATATACACGGTTTGTCTGCTGCTTTATCTCCACGCCAGGCAGATCAGCACTGTTCTCCATGATAGCAGCTATCGTTTTCTCATCCACATTGCTCACTACAGTAAACTGTGAGTACTGCGGATACAGGTTGAACAGTGTATACCTGAACATCATGATCTTCAGAGCCACATCTGTCGGATAATCATCCGAAATACCGTACATGGCAACATTCTTTGTACCTTTTTTCAGGAAATCGAACACTTCCTGTGCCGTAGCGTTCTTCTGCTCTTCTGTCAGATCGCTGGTACGCTGCAGGGCGTATGCATTTTTCTTAAATCTGAGCTCGGCATTTCCGCTTACGTTAAATACCAGTTCCCCGTCTTCATTCTGCTCTATGGCAAATGTCATTTCCGGCTCATATCCGTTTTTCTCCAGAATATCCAGAAGCCTTAATATCATGCTGTTCTTTTCGTCATTCTTCGTTAAAGCAGCACTGTTGGTCATAACCACTGAATAGCTCTGTGTGTTGTATGCCAGAAGATTTCCGTTCCTGTCATATATATCGCCTCTGGCACTTTCTATGTATCTGGATTGAACAGACTTTGTAGAAGTCTCAGGGGTAAAATCCTCTTCCTGCGTCTCGATGATCTGCAGATCGTAAAGTCTGATGATCAGCACACTGAAAAGAACTATGGTCATGATATTCAAAAATATCAGCCTGACCTTTAACGTTTCTTTTATCCTGGCAGGTATCTGTTTTATTTTACTTAATAAATATCTAAATACTCTCATATTCTAATCAATGCCTGTGAAGCATATCAAAATCCTTGTACTCATATGTTCTTTTCGCATTCTTTTCGCGTTTGTCATCAATAAACGTAAACAGATTGTGATTGAAATTTAACAGTCTGTAGATCACTATGGAAACTATGACCGTATAAATGACACTCGGGAACATAAACCTTACCATGTAATGAGGAAGATCCAGATCCCCTTTCAAAAGATAGAAAAAAACATAATATATAAAGTTATATACGAATTCCGCGCCTCCCACTAAAAACAGAGGGAGTGTATAATCTTCCTGAAAGTATACCCTGTTGGAATATCCGCATAAATATCCCATCGTCGAATACATCAGGGCAAACAGTCCTATCAGCGGACCGTAAGTACAATCTATGATAAAACCGCACACAAATCCTGAGAGAGCTCCCGCTCTTTTACCTGATATAAACGCCATCGACACCGTCAGTATCATCATGACGTCCGGCACCACATCCGCGAGTCTGAAATGTGAAAACACACTGGTCTGCAGGATGTAGGATATCACTATCTCCGCTAATACTAATAATACCTTAAATATCATTGTTCAAGCCCTTCCAGACTCTCCCTCACAGCCTTGATGATCAGGACAGCCTCCAAATGCTCAAAATCAACCACGGGTGTAATATATGCTATCTTGTTCAGTTCGGAAGCATCGGTCCTCACATTTGAAACATAGCCTATGAGCAGTCCGGGAAGATATTTATCTCCTATATACGACGTTACCACTTCATAATTGTCGTATACATCGGCATTGATATTGATCATCTCAACATCTATATAGCCGTCTTCCCATCTTCTCATGTTTCCCTTTACCATACAGTTATCGGAAGTGATGCTGAATCTTCCCGATACGGCACTGTCATCAGCTATGATGGTTCTAACCTTTGACCAGTTCTTTCCTGTTTCGGTAACTATTCCCACCAGTCCTCCGTCAGCCATTACATTCATGCCGGGAGTGATGCCGTCATCAGCACCCTTATCCAATGTAAATGTATCACATGATCCGTTGGGATTTCTGCCGATAACTATCGCCGCTATCTTCTCGGCATTATTGTATACGGAATCGTCTTCATACAGCTTACGGTAATAACTCAGCTCGTTTTTCTCCTGATTTATACCCTGTATCTCTGTCTTTAGTTGTTCCAGTTCTTCCGTAAGCCGTTCGTTTTCTTCCAGAAGATCCTGTTTATCGGTAAACAGTTTAAGCTTATCGGATATACCGCTTCCTACGACCGTTATTCCCTTCTGCATGGGTGCAAAGAAATTCCCCACGGCAGTCCTCACAGGTGTGAGAACATTCGGAAACAGGTAAGAAACCATAATGGTTCCTATACAGATCATAACAAGAAAGGTATATACCAGCTTGGAACTGATATTACGTCTTTTCTTCTCTCGTCTCATTTACAAAAATCCTTCATCATATATCTGCAGAGCCGTATACTTTCCGGCGAAAATATCAAGCTCCTTGTCTTCCATTATTTTACCAAGTCCCACTGCCACCGAACATGCCCCGTTTTCTGCCGCATATACCGGTATGCCCGTAGCACCCTTGATATACTTCTCGATTTTCTGTATACCCGAAAGGCCTCCAGTGAGATGTATACCGTATTTCAGGATATCTTCCGAAATTTCCGGAGGAACCTGTTCCAGAACACTTTTTATAGCCTCAAGAACGAGTTCCAGAGTATCGTTTATCGCCAGATGAACAAATACGGAGTCCAGCGGTATACTTCCCGGGAGTCCGTTCACCACATCCCTGCCGAAAGCCTTCATCGTGGTAACTTCCTCTTCCGAAGGGTAAATAGCTGTCGCCAACGTATTTTTTATCTGCTCTGCCGTCTTCGAACCCACCACAAAGTTATAATACTTTCTGATAGCGGTAGCAATGCCGTCATCAAAACGTTTGCCTCCGAATGACAGTGTCCTGCTCATAACTATTCCGCCGTAGGACAGAACCGATATCTCCACGGTCTCCGCGCCCATATCCACTACTATGGCCCCTGTTACCTCTTTAATGTCTATGTCAGCTCCCAATGCATCGGCTACGGGTCTGTCCACTACTTTTACCTGCTTCGGCTTTATGTTGGTAGAATCTAGCAAGTGGACAAATGCGCGTTTTTCTACTTCCGTGATGTTTGTCGGTATAGCTAGCAGGAATTCTGCTCCGTTCAGCTTCCCGTAC
>JAEEKN010000450.1 GCA_016282435.1 Lachnospiraceae bacterium
ATCGATATCCTTCGCGGGGATTCACATGAGATAGTGGATGAACTGAGGCCCTGTCTGGAGAAAAACGATATTCTTACCATCCAGGAGCAGGTGGCGTCCGTTCAGGTGTCGGATGCGATACTGAACTATATAGTGGCGCTTACAGAGGTCACAAGAGATAATGATATGTATTCCTTGGGACTTAGCCCCAGGGCAAGCATCGCGCTTTTAAAGATGTCAAGAGCCAGAGCATATACATGTGACAGGAACTTTGTGGTTCCAGAAGATGTAAAGGCCGTATACTACAGTATAGCCAACCACCGTGTAGTGCTCTCAACAAAAGCTAAAGCTACGGGGTATTCTCTCGAGATGGCTCTGGCTAAGTCGTTTGAGTCCGTGAAGATGCCGGGGTAGATCTGTATGAAAATACATGTTTGGTCCATAATCAAATATCTTTTTATATTCATTTTAATATTTTTCTTTGTAGTGGTTTTTAAGCAGAATTACCTGGTATTTCTGCTTTTTCCTTATGTCATTCTTCCGGCTGTTCTCATTCCTTTGTATATCGTAAATATTAAAAAGATACACCTGACCGGCGGTTCGGTTGTTTCAAATGCAGAGGTAGGGAACGATATCATATTTTTCGTAGAATATAATAACCCGACATACTATCCGTTCCTTAAGTGTTCGCTGGTTTTTTCTATGAACAACATGTTTTTTAATACCGAAAAGGACAGTATACTGAATATAAACATTATGCCCGAGAGGAAGGACAGAGTAAATTTAAGAGTCAAGACTTCAAAAATCGGAATGATTGTTTTTGAAGGAAAAGAAATGACAGTCACTGGATTTATGGGTATGGTAAGCATGAAGCTGCCGGTGAACTTTAATGTACAGGTGCCGGTGTTTCCTGAAAAGAAAGAAAGCATAGACGTGGCGGAAATACCATATTCTGAAGGGTATGACGAATATACAGAGCCCGACTTAAAAGGTAATCTCTCTTCAGATATAAAAGAGATCAGGGAATACCGTCCCGGTGACAGGCTGGCACGGATACATTGGAAGCTGAGTGCAAAAATGGATGAACTCGCTGTAAAAGAGATGGAAAGAACTTCCGTCATGTCGCTGGTGGTGGTACCGGAACTCGAAAAAACAGGGATATCGGATACTGTGTCGACTCTTGATGCAGTGTCGAGAGAACTGGCAAAGCGCGGGGAGAGATTTGAAATCTGCCTTTTTAACAATGCGGCATGCAGCTTTGACTATTATATGATAGATAATGAGGAATCGCTTCTGAACTGCTATCGTGATATGTATTTCCTGCCACTGTACGAAGAAAAAGGTATGGCACGGGATGCTTATTTTGCGTCGAACCAGAAGTCTTCGTTGCTGCTTCTTATAACCGGTGACGATGTAGATCTGCTTGAAGACGGTGTGTCGATTACAGGGAACGCTTCTTAAAGAAAATAGTTATACTCATTAACGTATATATTTTCCGTTAAACTATCCAAGTGGGGCGAAGGTCGCTGAAAAGCATTGGAAAAAGATGTATTAAATATTGATAATCAGTATAAAAGAGGAATCATGAATAAAAGGATGTCTAGACAGGAGAAAAGACTTGCTTTAGAGCTTGAGACAAACGGGCTGATCATAGATGACGTCTATGGGAGCCGTAAGTCAAGCTCTCTCTTGTTGTGCCTTTCCAAGGCTCTCATCATATTCATGGTCTGCGTCGGAACGGTCACGGGATTTTGCGATGCCTTTTCGTTTAATTACAACAAGCCTGTTATAGTGATATTTACTCTTATAATGAGCGTATTGATATCGCTTTTGTATGCAAAAAAGAAAATATTCTATATAGGATATATCGGATTCCTTATTGTGTTTACCATAGAACTCATAAGATACTATCTTTATGCAAACAGCGGTTTCCAGGCCATGGTCAACGGAATACGCCAGGTATACGGTGACTTTTTCGGAATGACGGCTGTCAGAAGTGCCGAAGAGCATTATGAAAACAGGAATCTGACCATAACCATAGCACTTGTGTTTATTATCGCATTCCTTATCATCATGTACAATATCACCATATCCAGGTACATGAATTTTGTGGAGACCTTCGGCATATCATTTATTCTCATGCAGATTCCACTATATATAGGAAAGAAACCGCCGCTTTTGTCGGTTATACTGGTTATGGCAGGGTGTATTTGTACTGGTCTGCTCCAAAAAGGGTCGTTTAACAGGGTGACGATCCCGGGCAAAAACGCACCTGATTATATCAAGGACAGATTCTTCAAAAAAACATATTATACTACAAGGGGTGACCATAGGGGAATACTTATGGCTATCGCTTTTTCACTGATTTTTTCATTCGTGATATGTATATTTTCACTGCCTGCATATTCCAGTGACCTTGGGGAAACACCTGAGGACAGCGCTAAGGCTACATTGGATGATGTGGTAAAAATCCTGGTACAGAACGGAATAGGCGGCCTTTTTGACAGATATGATTCCCTGAACGGACTGAACCGCGGAGTACTCGGCGGAGTATCGTCCGCACGTCCTGATTTTAAAACAGACCTGGTGGTAAGTTTTGTCCCGTATAGCACAGACACTGTGTATCTTCCCGGATTTAAGGGCATAAGCTACTATGGCTCATATTGGGATAATAAGGTGAATACTGCGGAAT
>JAEEKN010000451.1 GCA_016282435.1 Lachnospiraceae bacterium
CCGGCAACGAATGAAAGGAATCCGGTACCAAGACTCATCCAGAGGATAACGCCCATACATATAGGAAGCATGTACTGAGGATTGATGAACCAAAGGATAGGTGTATCGATGATACCCATATCCATAAGGATTGAGTTTACATAACCGTAAGCATCACCTCTGAAGAATACAGAGAAGATTGTGTAACATGTACCTGCGATTGAAGGTGCATAGAATACGATAACGGCTACGCTTCGTACGGCTCTGGGAAGCTCGTTTATCAGCCAAGCGAAAAGGAATGATAAAAGGTATCCCAAAGGACCGGTGATGATTGCTATCATCAATGTATTCTTAAGACCGATAAGGAAAATATCGTCTTCAAGAATCAAGCTGATATAGTTTGCAAAGCCGAGGAATCTGGGGGATTCCAGGATGTTGTAATATGTAAAGCTGTAATAGATGGATGCTACTACAGGATATACATAAAACATACAGAAAATAATAGCATACGGAAGCAGGAACAAATAGCAATTCTTTGACAGTTTTGCTTTCTTCCATGCAGTGCTCACGTTGTGTTTTCTCAACGTGAAATACTTTTTCAAATACTCGCCCATAAAACTCTCCCTTAGTTAAACTTAATCTTCGTCTTCGTACATCGGCAGACCGAACTCACGACGTTTCTTGACAATCTCATCGTCTATCAGTCGTGAGTAGTCGATGATTGTCTCTCGTGTATCATCTCTGTCGTTGATAACCTTACGTATAGCATTTGAAATATGACGGCCTGTGAAATATCCACCGGGTACTTCACGGATACCTACTGTATGCTGCCACTGGTCATCGAGTACCTTTACGTTCTCTGCTGACCATGAAAGGTTCTTGAATGCTTTTCTGTTTGCTGTGTTATATCTTGCAGATGCACCGAGAAGTGCTTCGATCTCACGACCGAATCTTGTCTGGGTCTCTTCAGATACCCACCACTTCATGAACTCCCAACCATCCTGCTTGATCTTCTCATCATCGGTTGAGATCATCATTGTTGCATTACCTGCGATAAATGCGTTGTAGTTGATAGTTCCGTCTTTCTGCTCGATACCGGGTACTACTGCGAATTCCCAGAGACCTCTGATTTCGGGTGCGGATACCATCAAAGTGTTGTACAGTGAGTAAGGTGAAATGATGATAGGCATTTCTCCCTGACGGAAACGTGTGGTTGCATCGTAAATAGTAGGAAGACCATAATCATTGAAGAATCTTACATACTGATCGAATGCTGCCATACCTGCTTCGTCATTAACTGTAGTCTTGGTTCCTCTCTCATTGTACATATCTCCGCCGTTCTGATAGAGAAGTGTGAAGTACAATGAAAGGTCAGGGCTTGTTGACATGATAGCTGTTGAAGCTGTACCGTTCGAGCTTGAGCCTGCTGCTGAAGGAATACCTACAGAAAGGTTGTTACCCTGAATGGTAGGAAGCATTTCAATAAGCTCTTTCCATGTTTTAGGAGGCTTAGCTACTCCGTTTTCATCAACGAAGCCAAGTTCCTCTAAAACGTCTGTACGATAGAACATTACGTTGAATGTCTGTGTCTCGGGCAGACCGTAAATACCGGTGTGTCCGTTTTCATCGGTAAGCTCGAACTGTTTGTATGAGCTTCCGGTGAAGTTCTCGGGAGCAAGTACTTCCTGCCAATCCGGGAACTGTGTAACATCTTCTGCAGCACCACGGAGTGCGTAGTTAACAGGCTGGTCGGAACCTACTGAAAGAACTACGTTAGGTCCACGGTTTGCCATAACCGCATTCAGCAGTGAACCTGCCATAACGATCTCAACGTTTACAGGAATACCTGTGTTAGGTGTAAATGTATCATCGATCATGGTCTTAAGGATGGTACCCTGATCACGACCTGTTGTAACCCAAACCTTTAATACTTCTCCATCGTTGTAAACATCACCTACTGAGTTATAATCTACGAAGAATGATGCAACGAATGACTTAATCTCATGCCATACCTTTGTGAATACGTTTTCTGTATCACTCTCGGGCTCGGTGTTCAGACCGTTTACTACGATGTAGTCAACATCAAGCTTTGTAGTGGTAAGGTTCAGAGTAGAAGTACCAAGAGCTGTGATGTTATCTTTGAATGTTGAGAACTCGATAGTGATTTTCTCAGGTTTCTCAACGAAACGCTCAAGCTGCTGTGCAAGTGTCTGTGCGGGAGCGATATTCTCAGCCTTCTGTCCGGAATATGCTACATAGTCATCAACTATCTTATACAGACGCTTCATCTCGAGTTCCATAGCTTCAAGAACTTCGGGATATACATTCTCGATGTGGTAGTCACGGTACTGGTCAGGTGACACACCGGTGTATACGAGGATTTTTCTGTACATCTGGTTAAGTCTGAAGGTTGAGTCCTCGATCTGCTGTAAGATATCTCCGAGGTCACCCATCGTAGCTTCAAGTCTTAATGTATGAGTTCCTTTTTCAAGCCAGAAATAATAAGGATTCTCTTCATCCACACCTATTGTTAAAAGTTCCCAGTTATTATCATAAGGGAATGAAATCTGCTCAAGTTCTTTGAAAGGAATCTCGCCGTCGATATAAACCTTACGGTTTGATACGTTACCTCTTGAGTAGTTCTGACGACCCTTAATTGTTATATTATAGAAGCCGTCCTCAGGAACTTCGAAGTTCCATTCGATCCACTGACCGTTTATATTCCAAGCCTCACCACCGGTGTAGTTAAGAACGGTATTGGTAACGCTTGAAGGCTGTGTGCTGGGTGATGATCTGTCATACTTTGCATAAAGTGATGATTCAGATCTGTATGAAGATTTTTCGCCCTGTACTACCTGAACATAATTCTTTGCTGTATCAGATGTAGCTCCGGGATTATGATCGTTATAGCACTGTGCATAGTACTGATCGTATGTAGGTAAGCTCCATACAGGAGTAAGTGAAACCTTTCTGATAGCCAGAGGCTCATTCTCGCCGCCAAATGTGATAGTGTTCACACCTGCGTCAAAATAGAACATGTAAGGATCTGCGATATATCCTCTGTCATCACGGATATAACCCTTCTGCCAGTCATACTCTTCTATCTGGCTGGGTCTGATCTCGTTGCCCTGGTTATCAACCTTGGGGTCTCCGTCATCCTTCCAGATTCTCGAGAAAGAGATGTTCTTTGCATCAAGGAAAGGCTGTTTTCCGTTGATCTTAACAGAACGCTCTGCAGGAACACCGTGTGACTTGGGCACAAGATATTCAAGATAAATATTATAGAAGCCTGCTTCAGGGACATTTACTGTCCATGTAATAGTAGAATTGATATCGGTAAGTACTGAGCCTGCTACGGCCTTCTCACCGTTGTAAGCTGATACCGTACCTTCCGACTGATAATCGGAAACGTTAATATCCACAGCCGTAGAGGGCTTAGCGGCATTAACATGTTCAAGCAGATACTGCTTGTATGTTCCGGTTCTCTCCATTCCTTCTACATCCACGTCAAGATTAGTTCCGGCATACTTCTCGGAATAATTCTTAACAGGTCTCAATGACAATAGCACAAGGATAGCGATAATAACCACTATGACTGCTAATGCAATGATGATTTTTTTGTTTCTTGCACTGTTAGACTTCTTCTTTTTCATGGCTACCTCTTAAATAGAAATAAATGTTTGTAAATTTCTTCATATAAATATACAACAAAATTCACAATTTGTAAACAATTTTGTTGTAATTTCTACAATAAAAATAATAATAATTGATATGTTTTTATCATTCTTGCCTAAAATTGCTTATAATTTATCTTTTTTTGCTTATAAAGCACATCCATGTATTTATAAGCATTTATTAAGGTGTCAGTATTCGGCAATTTCAAGTATCATACGTTCGGTTTTATACCATCCGAGGCACGGATCCGTTATTGATTTACCGTAGATGCCCTCTCCTATTTTCTGGGCACCGTCCTCTATATAACTTTCTATCAAAAATCCTTTAACAAGTTTTTTGATATCAGGATTATATTTTCGGTAATTCATTACTTCATTAACTATCCTTGGCTGCTCGAAAGGATTCTTTCCGGAGTTCGAGTGATTCGTGTCTATCACTATGGCCGGATTGGCTAGCTCGCTGGACATATAGAGCTCCAGAACATTTTTTATGTCTTCATAGTGGTAATTCGGGATCGAACGTCCGCTACTACTGGTAAAACCTCTGAGTACCGCATGAGCATAAGGGTTGCCTTCCGAATGGACCGCCCAGCCCCGATACAGGAACGAGTGTCTGTGCTGAGCTGCGTTTATAGCGTTCATCATGACCTTCAGATCGCCGCCTGTGGGATTCTTCATACCTACAGGAACTTCAACCCCGCTCGCCACCAGCCTGTGCTGCTGGTTTTCTACGCTCCTGGCTCCAACTGTCGTATATCCCAGAATATCATCCAGATACCTGTAGTTTTCAGGATACAGCATCTCGTCTGCAGTAGCAAATCCTGATTCCCTGACCACCCTCATATGCATCTCACGGGTGGCTATAATACCTTTGAACAGATCGGGTTTTTCGCCGGGATCGGGCTGATGAAGAAGTCCCTTATATCCGTCTCCGTTTGTTCTCGGCTTGTTCGTAAAAACCCTGGGAACTATAAGTATCTTCTCTTCAACTCTGTCCTGAATACTTTTCAACCTCAATATATAATCCAGAACACTTTCCTCATTGTCTGCCGAACACGGACCTATGATCAGAAGAAGCCTTCCGTCTTCGCCGGTGATGATCTTCTTTATCTGCTCTCTTCTGTCCTCGATGATCTTCCGCATATCGTTCGTCAGCGGAAACATCTTTTTGACTTCCATCGGGATAGTCAGTTTCTTTTCAAATTCTACATTCATTTATTCAGATCTTTTCCGTAAATATTCCGCCAATATGTTTTTACAACAAAATAGTAAATTTAAATTTTTAATTCTGAAATAAAAACTATATAAAACGTTTTAATTTTCTATATTTTACTTATCTTTGTTATTCTATCAAATTCCACAAAAAATATCAATAGAAATTGTTAATTTTTTACAAAAAAATTTCCGTACCGGAAATCCGGCACGGAAATTTTGTAAATGTTGCACATTTTTATGTTGAAATTTTCTACATTTAAAGATTCTTAGCTTCGCTCAGAATGACAACTCTAAATAAAGTCATCCTGAGGAGTATTTCAGCTCAAAATATTGTCATCCTGAGGAGTATATCGACGAAGGATCTTAAACTTTATTACTTATATAATTCAACCAGCTTCATAAGGTGATCGTATCTAGCCTTAGCAGCGGTCTCTGATTCAGCGAAGAGCTTCTCTGCTCTCTCAGGGAACTTAACCTTAAGTGAGGTGTATCTGGTCTCGTTGTTAAGGAAGCCCTGGTATGTTCCGTCACCCTCTTTAGATGTAAGAGTGAAAGGATTCTTGCCTTCTGCCTTAAGAGCAGGATTGAAGCTGAACAGATTCCAGTAGCCTGCTGCAACAGC
>JAEEKN010000046.1 GCA_016282435.1 Lachnospiraceae bacterium
AGCAATTATTAAATGCTGTTAAAGATTACAGTAAAGATAACGGACTTGCTGGAATAGTTCTTTATACAAGTGGGTATGCGCCAGCAGCTAAATTTTATGAAAAGAATGGATTTAAGCTATCTAATGGAACTATATGTATGTATTGTGAGTGAGTGAACTACTCGGCAATTGAATTGCCAGAGCATCTGATTTGCGGAGCTTGCGCTCCGTAGGGTCAGGGTGCGTCCATGACACCAATACTGTTTTTTACACAGCTACTTTTACAATGTATGGGGATCTTATTCCTCTTGGATCAAGCGTGGCTTTTATTCCGCTGTCTTTATGAAATTTTCTTAGGATATTAAAAGCACCGACACAGTCTGCGTTCCAGATGAGATCTCCGTCCTTATAAAGCCCCCTTTGAACTCTGTTGGACTTTTCTGCGTTCTCTTTGTCCACAGATCCCTTAAGCGGGCTTGTCTGGCTCGTATACTGTTCCTGCTGCATTACAAATGAGATTCCTTCTTTTGCAAGTTTATAGCTCAGGATCAGGTACAGCTTATGATACGGTAGCGAATGGAGCTTCTGATTGGTTACGGCCCCAAGGTCATTATCCCTGCGGATATCAGTTATATCACCTATGACCACTGTGTTTATCCGGTTCTCCCTGCAATAGTTCACGATATATCGTGTGACCTTATGAAGGTAATCATTAATGCTGGCATTTCTTTTAGCATACAGTCTGAGGATATGTTTTGAAGGCTTCGGATATTTTATGCCTCTTCCTGCCTGCTGCTTAGACCATTGTGACTGAACCCTGGCTATTTCTTTGTTAAAATATCTGCAGAGCGAAAGGTATCTGCGTCCGGCTATAAATGTTTCCCCGGTAGGTGAACTGTAGCACGTCATGAGATTGTGGAGCCCGAGATCGATAGAGAGATATCTTCCATTATCAGGAAGCTTCTGCACGTCAGGTAATTCATATATGACTATGATCAGGCACTCACCGTTTTCAGGTGGATACACTTTGATCTGCTTTATGTTGTCAGTGCCCTTAAAAACTATGTTTTTAAGGAAAAGGTATGTTTCACTGATGCCATAAGTTTCAGTCATGTATGCCTTGAGCTGCTTAGGGAGGGACAGCCTGACGGTTTCCGATCCTGTCTCATGAGCGACTGCATTCTGCATGTATGTTATGGCCATGCTGGAATGTTTGAACCGGGGAGGCTGAGGGTTTTCTATGCCTCCAGTGCTCTTTAATGAATAAAATGACTTCCAGGACTTATCCAGGAGCTTGCATACCTCCTGTGCTGTCTGGGACGGGAGCTGCTTATACCAGATATCATCCTTATGTGCTTTTTTCTGGTAATACCAGTCAGGGTATTTTATCGGAAGGTCGAGCTCCTCATAATGGATACGTTCATAATTGCAGATATTCCAGAGTTTATATGCCGCATAGCACATATGCCCTATGATATTTGCGTAAGTATCATTTAGCTTAACAGATGTCTTATGTGACAGCAGCATGGTGCCTCCTTTCTCAGTATGCCTTGCTCTGGTGCTCTATATATCGCCTGATGTTTTCCTCCGATACAGAGCCAATGGTCTCGCAGTAGTAGGAATGGTTCCACAATTCGCCCTTCCACAGTTTTGAACGTATCTCCGGAAATTTCTCAAAGAGTTTCCGGCCGGTTATGCCTTTCAGGTACTTGACGATGTCTGTGACTGAAAGTTTCGGTGGGGCAGTCACAAAACAGTGCACATAATCACATTCGCCGCATTCAAAAAGCTGTACTGTAAATCCTTTATCATCTGCTATCTGCCGTACAAGTGTCTTAAGGTATGCCTCTACTTCAGCAGTAAGGATTTTTCTGCGGTATTTCACAGACCATACCACATGGTAATTGATGTTGCACACAGAAGTGCGATAATGAATTAGATTTTCTTTCATACATATAGTATAGCACAAAAGCAAAGAAAAAGCAACCATTTGTTCGATTGCTAGTAAATTTTTTCGCTTTCATCTCGGTAATTGAATTACCGAGGATTCCCGCTTATTATCCTAAATAATGATTGGGGATTAACGGAGTTTTAAGATTAGCTGACTTAAGATCCAAAAGATGGATTTAAAGTCAGCTTTTTTACACAAAATTCCTAACAGATTCCAAATAATTGACATATGGATTCCACTAGGGTATGTTAATCTGTCATCAGCAGTTAAGATGAAAGACGAGGTGACGCTAGAGAACGGCAGTATTTAGACACTTACAGGAACAAACTAAAAGAACGGGACTTTAAAAGGGGGTATGTCATATGAAAAAGACTACAATAATTAAAACTATCGGAGTTATCACAGCATTTTCACTCTGCATTCCAATGATAAATGTATCGGCTGATAATAATACAGAGCCAGTATCACAATTCAGCGGAGAATCAATGATGCAGAATCAAGGATTCGGTCCCGGAAACGGAGGAATGCAGGGAGCAAACATAACAATGTCAGACAGTCCTTCGGATATCATTACGAGCGATGTTGTAAGTACAGCGTCCGCACTTTCAGCAGATTATAAAAATGCAACTACAATTACGATTTCTGACAATGACAACGAAGTAAAGATTTCTGAGGCAGGCACTTATATTGTTACAGGAACATGCAAATCAGGAAACATTACGGTAAAGAAAGGTACCACCGGGGTTGTTCTTATATTAAAGGATCTCAATCTAACAAGCACTACGGGAGCTACAGTATCAATTAACAAAGGTGCAGAAGCCAAAATAATAATTGAAGGAACGGTGATATTGACTGACTCCGAGAATCCTGAAGATGAAAATTCAACGGATACAGAAGTCGCTGATGCATTTGACGGAGCAGCCATAAAAGTAAAGGATGGCGCGAACGTTTATATGTGCGGTACGGGAACACTCGTTATAAACGGAGAATGCAAGAATGGAATAAAATCAGGCGATGAAGCAGGTACCGGTATAGTTATTGATGGACCTTCGATAACTATCACTGCAGCAAATGACGGTATCAATTCAGGGTACGACATGACACTTTTAAGCGGAACTATCAATATAAGCGTAGGAGACGATGCGATACATGCAGACAGAATCCTTACTATAGGCTGTGAGAACGCGGAAAGTCCAATAATAAAAATACAGAAGTGTAATGAAGGTTTGGAAGGAACTGTAGTAAATATTTTCTCAGGAAGCATTGATATACAGGCAAGTGATGACGGTATAAATGCAGCAAACAAAAATGCTACATATGTTTCAGAAATGAGTTATTCGATAAATATCATAGGTGGCATGGTCAATGTGAACTCGACTGGTGACGGTTTAGATTCGAATGGAAATATTAACCTGATCGGCGGAACAGTTAATATAAAGAGCACTTATAACGGCGGAGAAGCCGGAATCGATTTTGACGGATCATACTACTTGTCTGATAATGTTACTTTAAATAATTCCAGTGGGGTATCAAATTTGCCTGAAATGGGAGAACAGCCAGAGCAAATGAATCCCGGAGGCAATGGTCAGATGATGCCGGGGCAGATGCCGGACGGAAATGGTGGACACAGACCACAGGGTAGTAGTTTTAATTCTCAGGACAGACCTACACCTCCCGGAGGCTTCGGTGGAGACTTTGGAGGTGGTTCGGCAGCAAGCGTTACTTATGATGCAGAAAAAAGTATTTCTGCGGACACGGAAGAATCAGATGTGAAAATTACCTCAGATACTGCTGATAAAATAGCGCTTCTTGTCAACGGAGGTACAGTGACAGAAAATAATCTGACAATGTCAAAGACAGGTGACAGCAACGGTGGGGATAACTGTAACTTTTACGGACAGAATGCGGCAGTATTGGCAAAAGACGGTGCAGTTCTGAATATAGATGGAGCGAACATTACCAGCGACGCTTCAGGAGCAAACGGAGTATTCTCATATGGTGGAAATGGCGGGAAAAACGGAGCTGAAGGCGATGGCACGACAGTTAATATTTCAAATTCTACGATTACAACGAAAAGGAATGGCAGTGGTGGCATAATGACAACCGGTGGTGGTATAACGAATGCCACAAACCTTTCTATAACTACTTCCGGCAATTCATCGGCGGCCATTAGAACTGACAGGGGCGGCGGAACAGTGAATGTTGATGGAGGGGTTTATATCACAAATGGACTGGGATCACCGGTAGTATATTCTACAGCAGATATAACCGTGAAAAATGCAGAGCTTGTTTCAAACCTCTCAGAAGGAGTTGTGATAGAGGGAAAGAATACTGTAACTCTGGAGAATGTAACTCTTGTTGCGAACAATACAAAGACAAACGGAAATGCAACACATTATGATACTATATTCATGTATCAGTCAATGTCAGGCGATGCTGACAGCGGTACATCTGTTTTTACAATGACAGGTGGAAAACTTACGAGTAATAATGGAGAGGTTTTCCATGTAACCAATACCAATGCACAGATAAATCTTAATTCCGTGAGCATTGTAAATAATGATACCGATAAAGTCCTACTTACAGTAACTAATGACGGCTGGAGCGGTTCAGCAAATACAGCAGTGCTGAATGCTACATCACAGAAACTTGCAGGCAGCATAGTAGTGAGCAACGCAGCAGTTAAAGACAGTAACAAATCTACGCTGACTCTGAACCTGAAGTCAAGTTCCTTATTTACAGGAAGCATAAACAGCTCAGAAGCGGAAAAAGGAAGCGTAAATATAAGTATAGATAAAACATCATCATGGAAACTGACTGCAGATTCATATGTTGATACATTGACAGGAAATGGTTCGATAAACTATAACGGTCATACTCTTTATGTAAATGGCAAAGCATATACTGAAGAAAATCCCTATAGTGGTTTCAATACTGTTACAGGTGATGCCGATGAAGAAGAAACAATACAGACCGTTGTTTTCAAAAATGTAACAAAAACCTTGAAGGAATCCGATTTACAGGAATCGAAGAAAAAGTATTCCGTGATAAAGAAATCGGGTGGTGGAGAGATTTCTGTCATAAAGTATTATAAAAATGCATCGAAGTATATTACGGTATCTTCCACAGGAAAAGTAACTGTGAAAAAAGGAACACCTGCCGGAACATATAAGGTAAAGATAAAAGTGGCAGAAGAAGACGGATATGCAGAAACAGTAAAGACAATAAAGATAAAAGTAAAGTAGTACATTTGGGTCAACCAGCTCACCCCGGTCGCCGGCATTAGAAAAGAAATCCGAAAATCTTTGTTTATCAAGGGTTTTCGGATTTTTTGTTATGAAAAGTTGAACCACTTTGTATACATGTAAAAATGAAGTGTAAGTCTGAAATTTGATAGTAAAAATAAAAAAAGAGCCGAAAAAAGCAAAAAAATCTTCATTTAAAACCAAAATCTGGTTTACATAAGAAAAAATGTGGTATAATACAAATATCAGATCATTTACCTGGGGTTGGGGTTATGGTGTATACCATACTTTCCAGTAGGCTCGGTATCCCGGCAGAAGGACTGGTTTTTACATCCGCTGTAGAAGTGGTATCTGATTTTGGAAATACAGGCTTTAGTGTATTCTGCCAGTTGTGCATCATAGCCTATATGGCAAAATCTGAAGGGAAAGTTGTTCAAGGGGGGGGCTGAAAATGATTGAAAATTCTTTTTATGATATTATTCATACTCATGCTGTTAACCGGCCTGACAGCGAAGCAGTTGTCATGGGGAGACGTCAGGCTTACTTACCGTGATTTTTTGGATAAAATAGATAGTGTGGCATCTGTATTGCTCAGCAAAGGAGTCAATAACCCACCGCTTATAGAAGAGGGGGCTTGCAAAAGCCTTTCTTGACTAGCCTAAGCCCCTTGAGGGCTACGTTACCGGAGAATGTGGGCACATGGCCGCGGATAGGCACCATGGGGCCTACAGCCTAACCCCATGCACTGCGGACGGTGATGATGAAAAGGGGTAATAAGGTAGCCCTGTGGTCTGTTGCTTCTCCTGCGTGGCTTTACAGCTATATTGGAATTATACGGGCAGGCGGCATTGCCGTGCTTCTCAATGCCAATCTCTCTATAAAGGACGCAAAGCCTTTGGTTGAATTTGCAGATACTAAATATATTCTTTTCGGAAAAACACATGATTTTGAAGGTCGTGCACAGGATATAGATATAATATCCGAAGTCTTTGGCGATAATGCTGAAAATGGTGGATGACTGTGAAATGACAAGGCTTGATAACGAGAAATACCAGACCTTGATGGATTTCACATACGATAAGGATTTTGATATTGCGGACTTCCTGCTTAAGCATGAAAAATAAATCCAATGGATAGGAATACAATTAAGAAGGGGATGACGGAATGAAAATGAAGGTTTTAGTTATAGGAATGGGCGCGGTCGGATGCGCTATAGCAATTGCCACAGCGAATGCAGGGATGGAAACTGCTGTTGTTGCAAGGGGCGAAACCGCAAAGGCTATAAGGGCTAATGGATTAAAAAGGACCGGGATATTCGGTGAAATAACCGTTCCAACGGAATGCATCACTGTATATGAGAACATTGATCAGATAGAAGCTGAATATGAATATATTGCAGTTGCAGTAAAAACCATGGCCAACAAGACGATCGCGGACGAATTGGCCAAGAACCTGAACATTATAGGCCGAAATGGGAAAATAGTACTGTTTCAGAACGGATGGGGAAATGATGAGCCGTATCTGGCACATTTTCCGGCTTCAAAGGTTTTCAATGCAAGGGTAATAACAGGTTTTGAAAGGACTGCCCCCTGGATTACGAAGGTTACTGTACATAATGCTCCGATATTGCTTGGTTCACTGCACGGAGAAAATGCAAAAGGGCTTGAGCCATTGGCAAAGGCTATAAGCGATTCGGGTATACCGTCCACGGTTTCGGGTGAGCTTATTCAGGCGCTGTGGGCGAAGATGCTTTATAACACAACCTTAAATCCGTTGGGCGCAATCATGAACATGAGCTATGGTGAGCTGGCGGGTTCGGGGCATTTGGTCGGTATCATGAACAGGCTTATTGAAGAAACCTTTGCCGTGATGAAAGCTGCCGGATATAAGACATTTTGGAATAATGCGAAGGAGTATCAGGATATTTTTTACAGTAAACTTGTACCGGATACATTTGCGCATCGGGCATCAACCTTACAGGACATCGAGAAACGTCAGAAGACGGAAATTGATACGTTAAACGGTTGTATTCAAAGGATAGGGAAACAATACGGCATTCAGACACCGACTCACGATATGATCGTTGAATTGATCAGGGGGATTGAAGATGTTCGTTGTGGAGGATAGAAATTGCAACATGGATATGTCCTGCGTTCCCC
>JAEEKN010000452.1 GCA_016282435.1 Lachnospiraceae bacterium
AAGGTAATGGCAGATGAACTTGCCCAGCATGATCAGTTTGCAGTTTCGTTTCCTGTAGTATTTATTGCCATTGCACTGCTGATCATCATGACAACCATGAACCGTATGATAGCAAAGCAGCGTACACAGATAGGTACAATGCGTGCGCTGGGCGTGAAGAAGAGAAAAATAGTGCTTCATTATCTAAGCTACAGCTTTATAGTATCTCTTATAGGTTCGGTATTAGGCTTGTTTATCGGCACATATGTGTTTGGCGAAGCCATAGCAAAGATTTTCAGAGAATGGTATATCATTCCCGGCTGGACAGTGGAGATGGACTATAGCATGTACCTGGTCTGCGTGATAGTCGTTTTGGCCTGTGTACTTGCTACTTACCTGTCATGCCGCAAGGTGATGAATATACATCCTGCAGAGTCCTTACGACCCGCACCTCCTAAGTCAGGAAAAAGAACTCTATTTGAAAAACTTCCTTTCTGGGATAAGCTGGGATTCAATACTCAGTATAACTTAAGAGATATTTCCCGTGGTAAACTTAGAGCTTTCATGGGTGTTATAGGTACTGCAGCAGGCATGATCATGATGGTGTCTGCATTGGCTTCAATCACTACTATACAGAATGTATCAGATTGGACACTTAACAGGATCCAGAATTATAAAGCTGAGGTAGATTTTGAAAACGGTATAAGCATCGAAAAGGCTGAAAACTTTAGATCTGAATATGGCGGAGAATTGGTACAGGCAGCAGCCGTTGAGATAGCTCCCAAAAAGAATGCTGCCTCGTCCGAAAAGATGTCAACGACCTTGATGGTTACCGAAGGAAAGGATTTCTTCAGACTTACGGATATAAATGAGGAACCGACATCGCTGGTACCCGGATCTGTAGCGATTACCATGAAGCAGGCAGACAAGCTGGGTCTAAAAGTAGGAGATAAGGTATACTGGCATCTTTACGAAAAAAATACATGGTACGAGGCTGAAATAGGGCTGATAAACAGGCATCCTAACTTGACCGGCATCACGATGCTCAGGGCTGATTATGAAAAAACCGGCGAAAACTATGCTCCGTCAGTATTGTATACCGACAATGATATGTCGGCCTACAACAAGAGAGAAGGAGACGGAGTTCTGGCAGTACATGATGACGCGGATATCAGGGAAAGTTTTGATGTCATGATGTCTATGATAGACGCAATGCTTGCAGTATTTATGATCTTTGCGGCTGTTCTGCCGATAGTTGTTTTATATAACTGCGGAAATCTGTCCTTTAATGAAAGAGTGCAGGAGTTCGCTACACTAAAGGTTATGGGACTTTCAACTAAGAGGATCAGAAGGCTTTTAGCACTTCAGAACCTGTGGTTATCCCTGATAGGTATTGTATTGGGAGCGCCTTTAGGTACTGTGGTACTCCAATACATGTTTGACAGCAACGGTGACAGCATGGACTATCCTGTCGGAGCAGGCATCCTGGTATATCTTGCTTCAGCAGCATTTGTACTGCTTATATCGGTACTTGTAAGCTTTATGTTCAACAGAAGGATAAAGCATCTGGATATGGTAGAGATACTTAAAGGAATAGAATAATAAGTTTGTATTAAAAATGCATATCACGTTTTATGTGGTATGCATTTTTTTTACTGTTAATTGAAATTATTTTTGCGGTTCCTAAAGGATTATTTTGCTGATTTTGAAAAATAATCTCATCTGCCTATTGACAAAACGAAAAAATTGTGCTAATATCTGCAACGGTGTTGCGCAACGTTGTTGTATATCGGAGGAAATATGGCTAACAGAATTGAAGGTGTAACGGAAAAACTGCTTGAATGTGCTATGCGGGAATTCCTGGAAAACGGTTACGGTGGCGCTTCTATGCGGACTATATCGGATAATGCGGGAACGACTCCACGTTCCATATATACAAGATACGGGGATAAAGAGGGGCTGTTTGGAGCCCTTGTCGAACAAACTGCGAATGAGCTTCGTGAGTTGTTTGTATCCTATATGGACGGTTACAGCAAGCGTCCTGTCGATGTTCAGAAGAGGCTGTTCCACAATGACGATTTTGAACGGGAATTCAACGGATATATACAGAGTATTATTAACCTGATATACAGTAAGCCCAACGAGTTCAGGCTGCTGATCTGCTGTTCAGAGGGAACGAAATACGCTTCGTTTGTGGAGGAACTTGCAGAGATAAACGAACAATATACTCTCAGGTTTATTGAGGAAACCTGTAGCGATGCCATATCCTCGGGGCGTGCCGGAAAACACCTGATACACTTGCTGTGCAGCTCATATATGTATGGTTTTTTTGAGGTTGTTCGTCACGGTATGAGCAAGGAAGAAGCAGAAGTGCATATCGCACAGCTTCAGACATTTTTTGCGCACGGCTGGGATAAACTTTTAAATCCGTAATAGAAAGGCAATGTGCTAGGTACATTGCCTTTAACAAAGCAGTATAGTTAGCATTTGCTAACAAAAAGGGGTAGAAAAATGGAAAAGAAAAAATCACCAATGTCAATGATAATGCGGTATGCCGGGATGTACAAGTCGAAATATATAAAATCAGTAATCCTGGCAATAATATCGGTAGTATCGGGAATGGTGCCGTACTTTGCTGCCGCTCAGATGGTAACGGCAATGCTTGACGGATCTGACAAAGATTTATCATACTTTCTAATATGGTGTGCGATAGGAGCAGCGGGATATATCTGCAAGGGTGTTTTCGCGGGAATATCCACATCGGTGTCTCACAAAGCAACATATTTTACTATGCGTGAGATCCGTCAAAAGCTCATTGACAAGCTTGCGCGTATGCCGATGGGCACGATACTTGAAAGCCCGTCGGGGTTTTACAAAGATGTTATCGTTGACCGTGTTGAGGGTATAGAAGTTCCGCTTGCACACCTTTTACCCGAAATGACGGCTAATGTACTCGCCCCGGTGATTATGCTAATTTATCTTTTTATACTTGACTGGCGACTCGCACTTATTTCTCTCATAACTATACCGATAGGAATGGCGGTCATGAGCAGCACGATGAAAAGCTACAGCAAGAATTATGGTAAGTCCGTTGAAATCAGTGGGAGAATGACAAACGCTATTGTCGAGTATATGGGCGGTATCGAGGTCATCAAGGCGTTCAGTCAAAGTGAAAGTTCGTATAAAAAATATACTGATGCGGTGAATGATAATGCTGCATTTTTCTATGGCTGGATGAAGAGCGCACAGTGGGCTATGTCCGCTTACAATGCAATAACTCCGTCAGTATTGCTTACAGTGCTTCCGGCTGGATTTATATTTTTTGCACTCGGAAGTCTTCCTGCTGCATCATTTGTTACGATCATCATTTTGTCGCTTGGTATCATCGAGCCTATCATTGCCGCGACGAATTATACAGACAATATTGCACGCGTTAGTACGGTAATGGGGCAGATAGATGAGATAATGAACAGTCCTGAGCTTGATCGCCCTGAAAGAGGAAAAGATGCTCCTAATGGTGACATAGAATTCCACAATGTCACGTTTGGATATGAAAGTGGAAAGGATGCACTGAAAAAAGTAAGTTTGACGATACCTGAAGGAAAGGTTACGGCACTTGTCGGACCGTCGGGAAGCGGAAAATCCACGATAGCGAAGCTTACTGCGGGCTTTTGGGATGCATGCGACGGTGAGATAATGATCGGTGGCAGAAATGTCCGCGAAATACCTCTCGAAGCGCATGCAGACAAGATTGCATATGTTGAGCAGAACAACTATCTGTTCGACGATACTGTTATGGAGAATATCAGAACAGGGCGCGCGGGTGCGTCCGACGAAGAAGTGATAAACGCTGCGAAAACTGCGGGTTGTGACACATTTATACGTGCTTTGGACAACGGCTATGAAACAAAGGTCGGAAGTGCGGGAGGTCATCTCTCCGGGGGTGAGAGACAGCGTGTCGCTATTGCCCGCGCTATGCTTAAGGATGCACCGATAGTGATACTTGACGAGGCAACGGCATACATCGATCCAGAAAATGAAGCGGTGATACAAAAGGCGATAGCGGGACTGGTAAAAAACAAGACCGTGCTTGTCATTGCTCATCGTCTTTCAACGATAACAGATGCGGATAAGATAATCGTAATGGACAACGGGGAAGTTTCTGCACAGGGTACGCACTCGGAGCTTCTCGAAAAATCGGAGCTGTACCGCAGTATGTGGGCTGCTCACAACGGAACGAAAGAGGGTGTGGAAAGATGATTGGCGCATTTAAGAAAATATGGGATTTTGCGGGAAAAGAGCAGCAAAATATAAAAATATCTATCGTCCTTGCACTTCTTCACTCGATTTTCTATGCTCTTCAGTTTGCAGCGGTGTTTGTGATATTACAGGCTCTTACAGCTGAAAATGATGATATGTCCACTGCGTTCATTGCGCTTGGAATAATGGTGGTAAGCATTACCGGACGTATTGTTCTTAATACTTTTTCGCAGTTAAAGCGTGTACATGCGGGTTATTTTATGGTTGCGAATAAGCGTATTTCGATAGGCGACAAACTTCGCGTTGTACCAATGGGATATTTTAATAAAAA
>JAEEKN010000453.1 GCA_016282435.1 Lachnospiraceae bacterium
CACTTCTCGAATGTTTCGATACCATCCATTCTGGGCATCATGTGGTCCATAAATATGAGATCATAATGGTTCTTCTTTATCATCTCTATAGCCTTAAATCCGGAATCAGCCAGTTCTGCCTTTATACCGCATAGCTTAAGTAACGCTTGAGCCACCTTCAGGTTCATGGTATTGTCGTCTACTACGAGAACCTTAGCCTCCGGAGCATATATCAGCTTTTTCATGTCATGTACTTTTGACTTTTCGGACAGAGCTTCCCTATAGTCACCCAGAGGCGTAGCATCCACTATTCTCTGTGAGATGGTAAACGAGAAGTCCGAGCCCTTGCCATATGTACTTGACACTGACAGGCTGCTGTTCATGAGAGACAAAAGTTTCGTAACGATGGACATACCGAGTCCTGTACCTTCGATATTGTGGTTCTTTGTTACATCCAGTCTCTCGAAGGATTCAAACAGTTTTTCCTTATCTTCCTCTCTGATACCTATTCCGGTATCCGCTACCGATACAAATATCTTTACTTCGTTACCCTCTACTCCGTTATTTCTGACAGTGAGTTCCACTCTGCCTCGGTTCGTATACTTCACTGCATTTGTGAGCAGGTTTACTATTATCTGTGTTACACGTAGGTCATCACCGTACATTTTTACAGGCAGCTTGGGATCGATATTTATATTAAACATGAGATCCTTGGCCCTTGCACGTTCGGATACTGAATTTATCAGGTTCCCGATAACATCTATGGTCTTGTATTCCACAGGAACGAGTTCCATCTTATCGTCTTCGATTTTAGAGAAGTCCAGAATACTGTTTATCAGAGAAAGCAAAGTATTGCCCGACGTTCTGATATCCGATGCGTATCCGATGATTTCTTCATCCTTGGTTTTTCTGAGGATCATCTCGTTCATACCGAGTACTGAGTTTATGGGAGTACGAATTTCATGCGACATCTGAGCCAGGAAACTGCCCTTTGCGTTATCGGCAGCCTTTGCAGCGTCAGCTGCTTCCTGCAGTTTTTGTTCCGTCTCCATCTGCTTTATAGATGATATATGATATTGTCCCATAGCGAGAACCACTATCAGTATCTCACAGCTGTAAAGTATCGGGAAACGGTTCATAAATGTTTCAGTATAAATACCCGCAAAGTTTTCCCTGAACGGTGTATAGAATATTACAGCAAATAGTAATTCAAAATATACGAGCATCAGGATTCCGAATTTTACACTGGCAAAATAACTGTATGCAACAGGTACCACCAGAGTCCACAGTATGGCAAATCCGTCATTTACACCGGTTATGGCATAATACGAGAACGAAAAAATACTCACAAAAAATGTAGCCAGTACAGCGACTTTTTTATTTTTGTATTTACCCGTGCTTATCGATATGATCAAACCCATGACACAGAATGCGGCTGTTGTAATTGTCACAAAGCCTTTTTTCTGCACGATATTAAGCACAGTCATAATAATGCTTATGACTGTGATCATAATACCGAATGTTTCGCACGCTTTTAAGTTTTTTTCAAGACGTTCGCCCGTATATATGGACTTTCCCAGTAATTTCCAGAATTCTATGAGTTTTCTCACAAATGCTCCTTTTTATCAGCGACACTTATCTTCTATACCAGTTATTCTTTTAATTGCACCTCATATGGCTGCTTTTTAAGTCTTCTCCCTCAAGTAGAAGGCATTGCTTTCTTCTTATGTTTCGGATCCATATGGACCATAACTCTTTTCAGCAATATTGAAATAATCCACGCTATTATAAAATATATGATTGCAGACACGATAAGCGGGAAGAAAGCTTCAAAAGTTCTGCTTCTGATGATATCACCGACCTTGGTTAGATCATTTATCGCTATGTATCCGACTACAGAAGTATTCTTTAGTAACGAGATTATCTCCTGTTTATATACCGGAAGGAATCTTCTAGCCGCCTGGGGATATATAAACCTGAAGAAAGCCTGATTCTCAGTAAATCCTAAAGCTAGCGCTGCTTCTCTCTGTCCTTTGTCTATACTGTTTATACCTGACATCATGATCTCTGAACCATATGCTCCAAAGTTTAGAGTAAATGCCAGGATTGCAACCCATATAGCTTCTACGTCAGAATTTCCGAATATTACATAGTACAGTATCATCAAAAGGACGAGAATAGGTGTACCCTGAAGGAGTTTGACAAATATATTGCAGATTCCTGTAGCCAGAACTCCTTCAACTCTCCTTAACATACATATCAGAAATGCCAGTACCGAACCGAACAGTACAGAAAGTACAGTGATAAGACATGTTACACCTAAACCTTTTAATACCAGCTGCCATCTGTTTTCTGTGATAAAATTCCTTTCAAAGCTTTCGGAGAGTTTTTCCCAGAATGACTTCTCAGTTGTTTCCACAGCGATTTCATTTCCATCATAAATATCTTCAGCCCTTCCCATAAAGACCTGACCGCCATGATAGAACGGATCACCAAAATCCATACTCTTCTTTCTTTCTTCTGTTACCGAAAAAGCGATAGCCGCAACATCGTATTTTCCGGATGTTAAACCGGTAATTACTGCAACGCCTCTACATTCCTCAAACTCCAGGTTATATCCATATCTACGGGCTAAAATGTAAGATAATTCTACAGCCAGACCGGATAATTCATTATTATAATAATAATCAAACGGCGGGAAATCACTGACGATACCGACCAATATCTTTCCGTTTTCACCGGTCAGACCTGTTTTATCTATTTTTCTATCCTCTTCAGGTCCTTCAATCCACTTATATATGAGCCTGTCTATTTCTCCATTACTCCACATCTCATTTATCATTTCGTTGAACTGTTCTCGGAGTTTTTGAGACAACTTACTATCTTTATTGAAACCAAAGCAGTAATTATCTTCTATGATGAGATTTTTGTAATATCCTAAATTTTTATTTTCAAAACATGCAAGCTTTGCTACCGGTTCATCCGTTATGAATCCATCAATTTTCCCTTTATCCAGAGCAAGCGTCATGTCGCTTTGAGTATCAAAATACATATACTCACTATCAGGAAAAGTCTCAAAAGTGTGTTCTTCAAAACTTGAGCCTGTAAGTATTCCTATTTTCTTTCCGTTAAACTTTTTATACGGAGCTTCCAAGTCAGCTGATGCTGCAGTATCACTTGTTACAAATTCAGGGCCCGTAGTATCCGCGGCTCTTACTATAAGTGAGATTCCCCCGTTATAAATACAGTCCGAAAAATCAATGCTGGTCTTACGTTCTTCAGTTACAGATAGGCTTGAAGCTCCGATATCATATTTACCGGTGGAAAGTCCTGCCAGGAGTCCTGACATTTTATTTTCTTCAAAATGTATAGAATATCCATATTTTTTTGCAAACATATAGCAAAGTTCTATTACATAACCACACAGCTCATTATCCTTTATGTAACTAAACGGTGCATGGTCGGAAAGCGTAGCTATGGATATTTCCCCATTTTCCCCTGAAAGATTCCTATCCTCTATCACCCTGTCCGATTCAGGGCCTTCTATCCATTTATATGCCAGCTTGTCCATCTCACCTGCGGACCATAATTCTTTAAGCATTTCATTGAACTGACCGATCAGAAGTCTTGAACGTTCGGTATCTTTTTGAAAACCGAAAGCGTATCCTTCTTTAGTAAATGTATTTGCATAATATGCGAGTTCCGGATTGGAATTGCACATGAGTCTTATGACCGGTTCGTCATCCATGAATCCGTCAATTTTCCCGGACAACAGGGCAGTCAGAAGATCACTCAAACCATCATAATAAAAATATTCACTGTCAGGGTAATTCCCGATCGTAATCTTTTCGGAACTCGATCCGACCTTTATACCCATCGGCCGTCCGTTAAAGTCTTTATATGAAGTAACCAGAGCCTTTGTATTTCCAGCTTCCTGATTATCTGTGCCTTTTGAATCTGAATCAGACCCCAATATTTTTATCAAAACAACACCGGCTATTATTACTACCAGTATCGCCATTATTATATAATCGGCTTTTTTCAGCTTCTTCATGTAGTGTATCCTCTCATAGTTACAATAGGAATGGTTCTGGTTACAATAGGGACGGTTCTTCCCGTCACATTAGAATCTTCTACCCGACCCCGAATGACTTCTTCCAGAAGAACCTCTCGATGAAGAGTGATATGTCGAGCGATGACTTGACGAAGATGACCTGTACGATGAACTCGATGAATACGATCTCACTATCTTCGACCTGTGTACGTTTGTCGATATCAATGTATCACTCCCATGTGCGGGATTATTATCAAAACCTGAAACAGATACTATATAGTTATCAGCTCCGTATTCGATTTTGACAGTTACCATTTTCTTTTTTGCATGATTTAAAAATCTTTTTCCGAAAAACAGTCCTACCAATACAGATATTATGGCACAAAACATCCACTCGCCAAATGTTTTCGCTACCCTGCCGGTTCTTAACATATGTTCTGTGTCTACAAGGAATCTGTCGACGCAATCATAATAGGTATCCATTGATTCGATATGACCGACCATACGTCCGTAGTTTTTATCCGACAAAACTTCGGTAGTTTTACCGTACGCAGAAATTTTAAATCTGGCATTACCTATATTGTTATAGGTGAAAATCACAAAAACAATTCCTCTATGATCTTCTCCAAAACCGTATCCGTTATAATAATAGAATTCATCAGCGTATTTTTGAAGTCCTATTTTATAATCGTCTTTCACGGTATGGATCACGATATCGGTATCGTAAAGTTTTGCCAGCTTTTGTATCCTGTCATTTAATTCTTTCTTTTCACTTTCAGAAAACACTTCAGCTATAGTTTCGGTTTCTATCACTCTGTCCGTATCCTCATTGGGCTTCCAGGTATAGTTTTCTATTTCTTCGTTTGAAGGATACCATTTGGGAGCAAACGGTCTCCCTTTTGTACATAAAGTGTTTATGTTTTCTATCCAGTCCTGAACACCTTTCCCGTATTCTCCGGCTCCTAGATAAGCGTAGAGAACATCATCTAATGCATTGGAATTATCTCTCGTGAACAGTGCCCTAGATTTATCACCGGTAGCACCGGTCCATCCGCCCCGGTTTGCGGGATCCATACAGATAAACAAACAGTATCCTTCGTAGTCGTCACCTATTCCGTATCCGTTATAATCATAAAAATCATAACAGTACAGTTCATGCCCGAGTTTATAGTCAGATCTATCCGTTACCACTACTATATCTTTACCGATATTCTTCGTGATCTCAGCGATTCTCGCCTTCATCTGTTCTTCTTCATCATCAGTAAATATATCGGCCCTATCCACAACTCTCGGTATGGTCTCGTCATGAAATGGTTCAAATGTATCGCCTTCCTCCGGGTACCACGAAGGAAGATTTGATTTAATATTTCTGATATTCAGACCATATTGATCGACACCGTATATCCTATTTGCAGACACTGGCAAAGAAACAGATAATAATATTATAAAGATGCAGACCGGAAAAACCAGTGCAAGTTTTAAGCCATTCCTTTTCATATTACAATCCCTATCCTAAAAAGTATGATAAAATGAAATACAAAGCAACCACAGCTGCCGGAATCAGAGATTTCTTTAATCTGTACCATATGCATACTTTTTTGTCTATAGGCAGATTCCCGACTACTTTACCGGTCTGTCCGTTTACAGAGAATTCATATTTTGTCCCGTCGTGTTTTATACTAAATAAATATACCGGAAGCAATATGTATTTTACCTTAACATTTACGGCTTTCAGGTAATTGTTTTTCATGCTGACATTGCTGTACTCGGACCTCACACTTGACGTAGCTTTTTTTGCGGTCGTATTTATCATCCTGTCTTCAGCACGTTTTTGAAGCGATTTACCGGGTACATCAAAACGGTCTGCGGCAAATCCTGCCAGGTATTGATAATTGAAGTTTTTTACTTCTGAAAAATCGTACGGAAGCACTGAATCCATCAATGCATCATCTATCTTCTCACTGGCATCTAGAGGAATGTTTTCAAATGTTACCTGACCACTTCTTTGAACATTATATGTTGATGTTTCAGTAACGTTATAATCACCTGAAACACTTGTTTTTACCTTGTCACCGTTATATATGAAATCTCCTCCCACTGTACCGCTGAAGAGCCAGAACGGAACATAAATACCTGTTACTTTTTCCATCTTGCTCTGCGAGAAGAAATTACGGGGCAACAGTTTTTTATCCTTATAAAAATCATCCAGATGTTTTTTCAGTTCACTTTGAGGAATCTTAAAAGGTATGATACCGTCGGGTCTGAATTTTCCGGATACCTTATTTGAAAGGACTATTTTATTTGTGCAGTACGGACATGTGAGCGATGCTTCTTCATTGGCCGCTATCACTTCCGCGCCGCAGGATTTACAGTAATAGATAGGCAGATTCTCACTGTCTTCCTGCTTAACCCCCTCATAAAACTGTGTAAAATCAAAACCCTGGATAGGTGAATACGGCTGAGTGGACGTATCAGGTGTCGTAATCGATGGCACAGATGTCGTAGTCGGTAGCTGAGCGGATGTAGCACCAGATGTTATGGTCGTTGACTGATCAGGCATAACATCAGACGTTGCGGTCGATGATTGATCAGACGTGATATCTGATGTAGTTGCCGTATCAGCATTTGAAAACATTGACATTACAGGGTTTACTGACTCCGTAACACCATCATCAGAATCCTGATTTATATCAAATTCACAACCACAGAATTGACAAACTATTTTTTGTTTTCCGGGTACAAAATCTACGGTACCGAAACAATTCGGACACCTGAGAATTTTTATAGAATCTGAATTATTCTGTGGTTCCATACTATTTTCCTATCACATATCTTCTGACACTTCCATAACTTCAGTCTCGTTTATAGCCTTCTCTACAAGTTCCTCTATTA
>JAEEKN010000047.1 GCA_016282435.1 Lachnospiraceae bacterium
ACGAGGATAGACAGGGCAAGAGAGCGGGCAAAATCCTTGAACAAGGGGCAGAGAGTACAGAAGAAAGGTGATATAGCCTTATGAAGCTTACCAGAGAGGAGCAGGAAACAATCATCACTTTCGACGCGAAGAATAAGAACGCCACCATCTATACCCGTGATCCGACCGTTATGAGAGAAGTTGATTCGTTAGTTATCGGATATCCGGATGTTTTCCGGTGCGTAGCCAAGTCAGACATCGACAAAACCTATGAAATGCCGAAAACTGCCGTTAGTTATCGTAAACCGAGGAAATTGTCAGAGGAGCAGAGAAAGCAGGCAAGGGAACGGATAAAAAAGGTTGGAAAGAATTTTATAAAATAAAATAAAAAAGAGTGGATTTATATATGTTAAACTGATATAATAGTATAAGCTGTACGACCGACTATGGGTGAAACGGCAAATTAAAATTGAATAGGAGAGTTGACGATGAGAGAATTTACAGCTGTCAGCTTGTTCTGTGGTGCCGGAGGTCTTGATATGGGATTCGAGAGAGCTGGTTTCAGAACAATCTGGGCAAACGATTTCGACAAGGACGCTTGTAAAACTCATCAGAACTGGAGCAGAGCTAAGGTTGTTTGTGGTGATATTGGTAAGGTGGATATTGCCCAGATTCCAGATTCTGACATTATCCTGGGCGGTTTCCCGTGTCAGGGGTTTTCACTAAGCGGACCGAGAAAAATTGACGATTCAAGGAATGTGCTTTATAAGCATTATGTAAGGATTGTCAAAGAAAAGCAGCCGCTTATTTTTGTTGGAGAAAATGTAAAAGGTCTGCTTACAATGGGCGATGGCAAGATAATAGAGGCCATAATTGCTGAATTTTCTGAATGTGGGTATGATGTTTTCTTACAGTTAGTTAACGCAAGGGATTTTGGCGTACCGCAGGATAGGGAAAGGGTTATCATCTGTGGATTCAGAAAAGACCTGAAAATTAAAAACTTCGAGATACCCGTTCCTAAGATACATACAACTATGAGAGAAGCTTTGGCGGGAATGCCAGATCCTGATCCTAATGACGTTTGTAACGCACCTTATTCTTCAAGGTATATGTCACGAAACAGAAAGCGTGGTTGGGATGATGTGTCATATACTATACCTGCAATGGCAAAACAGGTAACTATACATCCGGGTTCTCCGGATATGGTTAAGCTTGGCACGGACTTATGGGAATTCGGCAAAGATGGAGAAACAAGAAGGTTCAGTTGGAGAGAAGCGGCCGCAATACAGACATTCCCGAAAGATCTGGAATTCCACGGAGATTTGACAAGCAAGTATAAGCAGATAGGCAACGCAGTACCTGTAAAACTTGCTGAGTATGTTGCTATGCAGCTGTATGCTATCTTGAATATAAAGGGGGCTGAGGAAGAATGGCAAACGGGATACAAACCTCAAACGGAAAAGCATTTGAGTACGCTTGTGTCGTAGCACTGCAAAAGGCTTTATCAGATTACGGCAAAATTGAGATTGAAGCATCGCCACAATTAGATACAGCAAAAGGATTGTACGAGGCCATTGACGAGAAGATGAAGTTTTCGTTGGATTTGGCGGCCGATGCTGCGGTAAGGGTTGTAAAAAGACTTGAACCACAGTTATGGAATCCTAATAACAATGAGCCACTTTATCTTTCTATACAGCCAGACTCAGCAGGTATTAAGGGTGATGTCAGGGATGTCCTTTGTTTGAGAAAGCAGAACGGATGGGAGATAGGTTTTTCTTGTAAGCATAATCATCACGCTGTAAAACACAGCAGACTTTCTGATACCATTGATTTTGGTAAAGAATGGATAGGAATACCTTGTTCAAAAGAGTATTTCGATTCTGTAGTTCCGCTATTTACCCAGCTTCGTAAATACCGTGATGAAAGTTCACGAGATGGCAAGCCGATGTTATGGGAGGATATCGAGGACAAATCAGAAAAATATTATAAACCTATTCTTGAAGCTTTTATGAAAGAGCTTAAAAGGATAGCGGACGAGTATAAAGATACTCCGACCAAACTGATACATTATCTTTTAGGCAGGAATGATTTTTATAAAGTCATCACTGAGGATAAGAATAGGACTACTAGGATAGAGGCTATAAATATATCTGGAACACTTAACAGTAGTTCGGGTAAAGAGAAGTCGATTGCAAAAGTACCTATATTGAAAATGCCGTCACAGTTTTATCATATTGGATTCAAGCCAAATTCAGATAATACGGTAGAAGTTGTATGTGATGAAGGCTGGCAGATTTCTATGAGAATACATAATGCTAGTTCGAAGGTTGAGCCATCATTGAAGTTTGATGTTCAGCTTGTTTCATTCCCTTCATCCGTGTATGCTCAGGTTGAACCTTGGGAGACCCCGCAAGACCGTCAAGCAAATAGGATACTTGCTTACGCAGAAAAAATGAACGATTATAAAAAATAAACAATAGCACCAAGTATTAAAGGTGGTATGGAATCTTAATAGAAACCATAGCCACCTTTTTTATTTTACAAAATCGAAAGGAGACATACAAAAATGGAACTTGAAGAAAAATCAGCACGTCTGATCAGGGCAGAAGAAAAAGTAAAGTTGGCAAACGATGAGCTTGAAAAAGTCAAG